>JANNEX010000507.1:0-2501 GCA_031379155.1 Rubrivivax sp. | reverse complement strand
CTGGGCTGCCACGCACGCTGGCGGTGGTCGGCGGCCTGTTGCAGTCCAGCGACCGCTACACGCGTGTGCAGATGAACCGCAGCACGGCGCTGGCGCGCGCGCAGCGTGAACACCGCAAGCTCATCACACTGTGCCGCAGCGGCCAGGGCGATGAAGCCTGCGCTTACCTGGTAGAGCACATCGAGGCCGTGCGCCGCGACCTGCGCCGTTTGCTCAAACCCAAGGCGGCCAAATAGGGTGCATGAGGTGGCGGTTGACGCAGATCTTGACACCACGCTGCCGCCCCTGGGCGCACAAGAGCTAACGGCCGATGTGGTGGTTATCGGCGCCGGCGTGGTGGGCCTGTCCATCGCGCTGCGGCTGATCCAGCAAGGCCGCTCGGTCTATGTGCTGGACCGCACTGGCGTGGCCGCAGGTGCCAGCCGGGGCAATGCGGGCGCTTATGCGTTTTCCGACATCCAGCCGCTGGCCTCGCCCGGCATCCTGCGCCAGGTGCCACGCTGGCTGCTGGACCCGCTGGGCCCACTGGCTTTGCGCCCGGCCTATTTGCCCAAGATGCTGCCCTGGCTGTGGCGCTTTTGGCGTGCCAGCCAGCCATCGCGCGTGGCGGCCAGCGTGCAGGCGCAAGTGGCCTTGAACCGCTTGTCTGCCGCAGCCACGCCGCGCTTGCTGGCGTCCATCCACGGCCTGGGCCTGCTGCACGAAGACGGCAACTTGCATCTCTACGAGAGTGTTGCCCAGTGGCAAGCCTCGCTGCCAGGCTGGCAGCAGCGCGCGGAACACGGCATCGTCTTTGAGCACGCCCAGGGCGCTCAGGCTATCTCGCGCTGGCAGCCAGGCCTGAGCCTCACGCTGGTGGCAGCCACCTTCGTGCCAGCCTGGGCCACGATCGAAGACCCGCTGCTGCTGGTGCAACAAATCGCCAACCACTGCGCCAAACAAGGCGCACGCTTGCGCCGCGCTGAAGTGGTGGCCTTGCTGCCTTCGCCGCAAGGCGTGCGGGTGCAGATGGCCAGCGGGCAGACGCTGCTGGCGCGGCAGGTGGTGGTGGCCGCGGGCGCGTGGTCGCACCACCTGGCACGCACATTGGGCGAAAACATCCCGCTCGAAACCGAGCGCGGCTACAACACCACGCTGCCGCCAGGTGCCTTTGATGTGCGCCGCCAACTCACGTTTCCTAATCGTGGCTTTGTCGTCACGCCCATCGCCGGTGGCGTGCGCGTGGGCGGCGCGGTGGAATTGGCCGGGCTGCAAGCGCCGCCCAATTACCGCCGCGCTGACGCCTTGCTGGCCCACGCCAAACGCTTCTTGCCGGGCCTGCGCACGCAAGGTGGCACACAGTGGATGGGCTTTCGGCCGTCGCTGCCGGACTCATTGCCGGCGATTGGCGCGGCGCGTGATGACGGCCGTGTGGTCTACGCCTTTGGCCATGGCCACCTGGGCCTGACGCAATCGGCAGCCACCGCAGAGCTGGCGGCTGACTTGCTGGCCGCACGCATGCCGGCGGTTGACCTTCGGCCTTTCAGCCCGCAACGGTTTGGCTGAACGCTTTGCGCAAGCGCTTTGCCGGGCATCAGCGCCGCACCACACCGCCTGTGGTTTGCGCGGCAGCGTCCCAACCCGGGCCCTGAAACCATGCGCCTTGCTGCAAGGCGTCGCGCAGCATGGGCAGCGCGTCCAGGCCCCAGAACAACTTGCCGTCCAGTTCGAAGGTAGGCACACCAAACAAGCCCTGCGCCACGGCTTGATCGGTCAGGGCGCGCAGCTCGGCTTTGACTTCATCACCCTCAGGGTCACGCGCGGGCGCCAGCGTGGCGCGCAGCGCGGCCAGCCGCTGGGGGTCGTTGGCATCCTGGCCGCCGACCCAGACGTGACGCATCAGTGTCTCCACCACTCGGCGGTTAGGCCCACAAACCACGGCCAGGCGCAGCAGGGCCAGTGGATTGAAGGGGTGCTGCGCGGGTGTGGCCATGGCTATGCCGTGCTGCTGCGCCAGCCAATGCACATGGCGAAAGGTCCACTGGCGTTTGGGTTCTATCTCGGCCGGGCCTTTGTGCGCGTGCGCTTTGAGCAAGGCAGCAAACAGCAAGGGCCGGTACTCGACTTCGTAGCTGCAGCCTTGCAGCTCTTGCGGCAGGCGCTCAAAAGCCAGGTAGGCAAAGGGCGAAATGACGTCGAAGTGAAAGACGATGCGCTTCATGCCGCGCCACCTGATTGCGCCGCCGCCGGATGCAGGCGCCGCCACTGCACCCGCCGCCGGCTCAGCTCGACGCAGACTTGCTGCTTTTCAGACTCGCCCAACAGCGTCCAGCAGGCAATTTCATCCAGCGTGCGCAGGCAGCCGGCGCACCAGCCGGTGGTGTCGTCCATGGTGCAGACGTTGATGCAGGGTGAGGCCACGGGTTGGGTCATGGCGCCACCACCACATCAGCCACCGGCGCTTGGGTCAGGCGCAGCAGCTCATCGGGCGAGAGCTTGAAGACGCCGTTGGGGTGGCCCGC
>JANNEX010000653.1:0-6188 GCA_031379155.1 Rubrivivax sp. | reverse complement strand
TTGTCCATGAGCTGCAAAAACTGGCGCGCGTAGGCGCTCAGGCTTTCGACATAACGGCGCTGGCCTTCGGCATACAGGGTGTCAAAAGCCAGGCTGCTTTTGCCCGAACCCGACAGGCCGGTGATGACCACCAGCGCGTGTTTGGGGATGTCGAGGTCGATGTTTTTCAGGTTGTGCGTGCGGGCGCCACGCACGCGTAGCGTGTCTGAGCCATGCACGCGTAGCGTGTCTGAGCCATGCACGCGCAGCATGCCTGCACGCTGGGCATGAATTTCGGCGGCGAGATGGGGGTCAGTGGCTGCGGGCATAAAGGTGGCAAGGCGAACCGACCATCATAGCGGCGCAACGCTGCGGGGCCAGCCAACACGCCTGGGCGGATGCCTGGGTGCATGCGCGGGCGCAGGCCTTGGCGCATGCCTTAGGACATGCCTTGGCACATGCCTTGACACACGCAAGGCCCAGCGCGGGTCAGTGCTGCGCCAGCAAGCGCAGGATGTCGCTGCCGTAGGCTTCCAGCTTCTTGCTGCCCACACCGCTGATGCCGGCCAGTGCTTCGAGCGTGACTGGGCGTTCACGCGCCATCTCGGCCAGCGCAGCGTCATGGAAGACGACATAGGCAGGCACGTTGTGCTCACGCGCCACCTCGCCACGCCAGGCCTTGAGGGCCGCGAAACGTTGCGTCGCTTCATCGTCCAAGGGCACGGGCGGCGCCTTGCTGGTGGCACTGCCAGGGCCACTGCCAGAGCCACCGCCGCCACGCAAACGTATCGCCTTGCTGCGCGGCCTGGCTTCAGTGGCCACACGCAGCAGCACTGACACCTCGCCGCGCAAAACTTGCCGTGCACTGTCGGCCAGCGCCAGCGTGTTGAAGTCGCCTTCGGTCTGCACATGGCCCAGCGCGATCAACTGGCGCAGCACCAGGCGCCACTGCGCTTCACTGACATCAGCGCCGATGCCAAACGTCGACAGGCCCTCGTGGCCATGCTGGCGGCTTTTGTCGGTGGCTTTGCCGCGCAGCACATCGATCAAATGCCCAGCGCCATAACGCTGGCCACCGGCCTGACGAAAGCGGTAGATGCACGACAGTGCCTTGCGCGCGGCTTCAGTCGCGTCCCAGGTGGCGGGGGCGGCGATGCAGTTGTCGCAGTTGCCGCAGTGGAAAGGGACATAACGCCCATCTGTGTCTGACAGCGCGTCATTGCCCTGGCCAAAGTAGGCCAGCAGCCTTTGGCGGCGGCAGTCATGCGCTTCGCACAGCGCCAGCAACGCGTCGAGCTTGCCGCGTTGCAAGCGCTTGAAGTCGTCACCGGCGTCGCTGTCGTCGATCATGCGCCGCTGATTGACTACGTCGGCCAGGCCATAGCTCATCCAGGCATCCGCAGCCAAACCATCGCGGCCAGCGCGGCCGGTTTCCTGGTAATAACCTTCGATGTTTTTGGGCAGGTCCAGGTGGGCCACAAAACGCACGTCGGGTTTGTCTATGCCCATGCCAAAGGCAATCGTGGCCACCATGACGATGCCGTCTTCGCGCAAGAAGCGGTCCTGGTGGCGGCGGCGCACATCGCTGTCCATGCCGGCGTGATAGGGCAAGGCGCTCAGGCCTTCGCCGGCCAACCAAGTCGCCGTTTCTTCCACGCGCTTGCGGCTTTGGCAGTAGACGATGCCGGCGTCACCGTCGTGTTCGTCGCGCAAAAAGCGCAGCAACTGCTTCTTCGGCTCGTCTTTTTCAATGATGGTGTAGCGGATGTTGGGGCGGTCAAAACTGGCGACGAAAATACGCGCTTCTTGCAGCGCCAGGCGTTCGATGATGTCGGCACGTGTGTGATCGTCGGCGGTGGCCGTGAGGGCCACACGCGGCACACCGGGGAACTGCTCGTGCAGCACGTTCAGGCCCAGGTATTCCTCGCGAAAGTCGTGACCCCACTGGCTCACGCAATGCGCTTCGTCGATGGCAAACAGGCTGAGCTTGCCGCGTTCGTGCAGCGTGCTCAACAGGGCCATGAAACGCGGCGTCAGCACACGCTCGGGCGCGGCGTACAGCAGCGTGAGCTTGCCGCTGAGCATGTCGCGCTCAACGCGTCGCGCTTCTTCAGCGTCCAGCGTGCTGTTGAGAAAAGCCGCGCTGACACCGGCTTCGTGCAGCGCGCCAACCTGGTCGTGCATGAGCGCGATGAGTGGGCTGACGACCACCGCCAAGCCTTGCCCGGCGCGTTGGCGTGTGATGGCCGGCACCTGGTAGCACAGGCTCTTGCCACCGCCCGTGGGCATCAGCACCAAGGCGTCGCCGCCGCCCACCACGTGGTCAATGATGTCGGCTTGCGCACCGCGGAAAGCGGCGTAGCCAAAGACCTCGTGCAAAACCGCTTGGGGTGTGTGGGTGGTGGCTGGGTTCAAGACGGCGGACATGGTGGGAGCAGGATGCTACGCGAGGGCGTGGCCGAGGCTGCCTTCCTGTGGGTGCCCCCGCCCGGGCCAACCCTGCAGAGTGATGGCGGCCAGTGAGGCCGGCGCGATAATCGCTGCCAACCCCATCCACCGCCATCCATTCGGGAGCAAGCCATGGCCTCGGTCAACAAAGTCATCATCATCGGCAACCTGGGCAAAGACCCCGAAGTGCGCTACATGCCCAGCGGCTCGGCCATCTGCACCATCACGGTGGCCACCAGCCGCCAGTGGAAAGACAAAACCAGCGGCGAGCGCCAGGAAGAAACCGAATGGCACCGCGTTACCTTCTTTGAACGCATGGCGGAGATTGCCGGCGAATACCTCAAGAAGGGCCGACCCGTTTACGTCGAAGGCCGGCTCAAAACACGCAAGTACACCGACAAAGACGGCGTGGAAAAGTACAGCACCGAAATTGTTGCCACGGACATGCAATTGCTGGGTGGCCGCGAAGGTGGTGGCACCGGCGGCGGCGATGCGGATATGGGCTCGGCGCCGGCCCCGCGCAGCGCCCCACCCGCGCGCACCGCCCCTGCAGCCAAGCCGGCCGCCAAATCCAGCACCGGCTTTGACGATATGGACGACGACATTCCTTTCTGAATACCCAAGCGCATTGAGTGCCCTTGGCAGCGTGGCGCAGGGACCGCCGTGCAAAGCCCTGAGCCTGGCAAATGGGATAGTCGATCTGGCCTTCCCAGATGAGAATTGGTGCATAGGCCATCAAAGCCAGGGAGGATTACCGAATGTCCGTATTGACTGATGCGGCCAGCCGCACCGACTTGCTCAACCGCCTCAAACGTGCCGAGGGCCAGTTGCGCGGCATCCAGCGCATGCTGGAAGAGGGCCAGGACTGCATGGACATCGCGACCCAGATGGCCGCTGTGCGCAAGGCGCTGGACAGCACCTATGTGCGCATGACCGTGTGCTACATGCAGCAGGAATTCAACACCCGCCTGGGCACCGACGCCGTGGCTCAAGGCCAGGTCGACACGGTGCTGGGTGGTGTGCAAGAGTTGATGGGCAAGATGCGCTGAATCTGGCGCTACTTTTGCCCGCGCGGTGCCGCGCAATCAGGCAAGCTGTGCCCGCATGTCACCACTTGGCGTTTGGCGTTGCGGCTTGATACGTGGCGTGCAGGCCGGGGCGGCATGCTTGGGTGCATGCAATCTTCCCTCAAGCGCTTGAAATTGACGTGGCTGACCGCCGCACTGGCCACCACACTCTGGGCCTGCGGCGGCGGCGGCGGCGGCGGCGATGCGCCAGCCCCAACCCCCGCCACGGCGCTGACCCCAGCCACGCCAGCCACGGTTGTGAGCCCCGCATCCAGCGCTGCGGGCACCCGCGCCACTTGCGAGCTGGCCAACTTCCGCGCCGAAGCCTTGGCCCTGGTCAATAGCTACCGCGCCAGTTCAGCGTCATGCGGCAGCTCGGGCAACTTCGTCGCCACTACGCCGCTGGCCTGGAACGACGCACTCACACAAGCCTCGCTGGTGCACAGCGACGACATGATGGCGCTCAACTACTTCAACCACACCGGCTCTGACGGCAGCAGCGCTGGCCAGCGCGCGACTGCGGCGGGCTACGCCTGGCAGACCTGGGGTGAAAACATCGCCGCTGGGCAAAACAGCGTGGCCAGCGTGATGAGCGCCTGGCTGGCCAGCCCCGGCCACTGCGCCAACCTCATGAACCCCAACTTGCGCGACATCGGCCTGGCCTGCGTGAGTGGCAGCGCCAGCAACGCCTATCGCAGCTACTGGACGATGACGCTGGGCGCCGCGCGCTGACGGCACCCGGCTCGCCAGTAAGATGGCCACGCGCCGTGTGGCGCAGCCACCGACGACTTGCTTGCATGACTGCCGTAGCCGCTGTAGCCGCCGTAGCCACCCGTGGGCTGCTTGCCCTGATGCTCGTGGCGCCGGCTTGGGCGCAAGAACAACGCGTGGCCCCGCAGGCCGCTGAACCCAGCAAGGGCGGCTTCGTGCTGCCAGAGCGGGCTGAGCGACCACCCCCCAGCGCCGAGGCATTCGACACCCTGAAGATGGTCAACGCCTACCGCGCTGCAGGCGCCACCTGCGGCACGCAACGCATGGACAGCGCGCCGCCTTTGGTGTGGAGCCAGCAGCTCGAACAAGCCGCCATCAAACACTCGCAAGACATGGCGGCGCGACGCGACATGTCGCACAGCGGCGGCGACGGCTCGCGCATGCGCGACCGCGTGGCGCGCGAGTCTTATGCCTGGAGCAACCTGGGCGAAAACGTCTCGGCCGGCTACGCCTCCATCTCCGCCGGCCTGGCGGGCTGGATGAAAAGCCCGGGTCACTGCGCCAACTTGATGGGCACGCAATTCCGCGAAGTGGGCGTGGGCGCGGCGCACGCCAGCGGCGACGTCTACGGCTGGTACCGCACCATGGTGCTGGGCAACCCGTCGCGTTGAACGCGCCAGACCACCTTGACCTGCCAAGGAGACCTTTGATGACGCCTGTGCACACCGCCTGCGCCCTGGCCTTGGCCGCTTTGCTCTGTCTGGCCCCGGCCCAGGCCCAGCCCAAAAAAGACAGCGCCATCCTGGCCATGACGCTGGAGCCCACCGGCCTGGACCCCACCGCCGGTGCTGCCAGCGCCATCGCCGAGGTGGTGCTCTACAACGTGTTTGAGACACTCACCAAGATCAACAGCGACAGCCGCACCACGCCGCTATTGGCCCAGAGCTGGGCTGTCAGCGAGGACCTCAAAAGCTGGACCTTCAAGCTGCACCCAGGCGTCAAATTCCACAACGGCGAGCCCTTCAATGCGGCGGCCGTGAAGTTCAGCTTCGAGCGCGCCGCCGACAAAACCAGCACCAACAAGGACCGCGCCAGCTTTGCCAACATCGTGACCATCGCCACGCCCGACGACTTCACGGTGGTGCTAACGCTCAAAAATGGTGACCCCGACCTGCTCTTCAAACTGGGCCAGGCCACGGCCATCATCGTCGAGCCCAAAAGCGTGGCCGGCAACAACACGCAACCCAACGGCACCGGCCCCTACCGGCTGGACAACTGGGCCAAGGGCTCGGCCGTGACCCTGGTGCGCTGGGACGCCGGGCGCCACGCCAAAGACGTGAAGCTGCGCCGCGTCACGCTGCGCTTCATCAGCGACCCGGCTGCGCAAGTGGCCGCGCTGCTGTCGGGCGACGTCGACCTGTTTCCGCGCGTCGCCGCTGCGCGCAGCCTGAAAGCTTTCGAGTCCAACAAAAAATATCAGGTGCTGATTGGCGGCAGCCGCGCCAAGACCATCCTGGCCATCAACAACAAGCGCAAGCCGCTGGACGACGTGCGCGTGCGTCGCGCCATCGCCCACGCCATCGACCGCAAGGCCGTCATCGAAGGTGCGGCCGACGGTTACGGCGTGCCCATAGGCAGCTACCTGGTGCCGGGCACGCCGGGCTATGTCGACCTGACCGCCATGAACGGCTTTGATCTGGCCAAGGCCCGCGCCCTGCTGCACCAGGCCGGTGTGACGCCGCCGCTGGAGCTGACGCTGAAGCTGCCACCCACGCCCTACGCGCGCCAGGGCGGCGAAGTGATTGCGGCGCAACTGGCCAAGGTGGGCATCAACGCCAAAATTGAAAACGTCGAATGGGCGCAGTGGCTGTCAGGCGTGTACGGCCAAAAGGCCTACGACCTGACCGTCATCTCACACGTCGAGCCGCTGGACTTTGGCAACTTTGCGCGCCCCAACTACTACTGGGGTTATGAGTCGAGCGA
>JANNEX010000498.1:0-1603 GCA_031379155.1 Rubrivivax sp. | reverse complement strand
CTGGGCTGCGATGGCCAATTGCAGCATGGCCGCCCGGTGCTGCGCCGCCGTGATGGCGCGTGTTTTCTGCCAAGGCTGGCCGGCAGGAATCCAGCGCACTTCGTCCAGCTTGAGCTCGCTCAACGCGGCTTGGGCCAACGCCACATGGGCGTTATGCACGGGGTCAAAACTGCCACCGAAAAGGCCGACGCGGCGCGTCATGGCGCCAGCCAGTCGCGTGGCGGCAAGAAGTGCGAATACAGACGTGCTTCGGGCGAACCGGCTTCAGGCTGCCAGCTGTAGCGCCACTTCACGATGGGCGGCAGGCTCATCAGGATGCTTTCGGTGCGGCCACCGCCATGCAGGCCAAAGTGCGTGCCACGGTCCCATACCAGGTTGAATTCGACATAGCGGCCGCGCCGGTAGGCCTGGAAGTCGCGTTGGCGCTCGCCATAGGGCGTGCTGCGGCGGCGCTGCACGATGGGCAAGTAGGCGCCCAAAAACGCGTCGCCCACGGCTTGCATCAACGCCAAGCCGGGCTCAAATCCGCCTTCGTTGAAGTCGTCGTAAAAGATGCCGCCTATGCCACGCGCCTCTTGGCGGTGTTTGATGAAAAAGTAGTCGTCGCACCAAGGTTTGAAGCGGGCGTAGAGGTCGGTGCCGTGGGGCGCCAGGGCGTCGGCACAGCTGCGGTGAAAGTGCGTCGCGTCCTCTTCAAAACCGTAGTAGGGCGTGAGGTCCATGCCACCACCAAACCACACCACCGAAGCCTGGCCCGGTGGCATGGCGGCCAGCAGGCGCACGTTCATGTGCACGGTGGGCACATAGGGGTTGCGCGGGTGCATGACCAGCGACACCCCTAACGCTTCAAAAGGTGCGCCCTCCAGTTCACTGCGGTGCTGGGTGGCTGAAGGCGGCAGCGACGCACCTTTGACGTGGCTGAAGTTGCAGCCGCCACGCTCAAACAGCGCACCTTCTTCGATGAGCTGGGTCAGGCCGTCGCCTTCGAGCTTGCCGCCGGCCGGGCGTGTCCAGCCGTCACGCGCAAAGGGCTGGCCGTCGGCGGCTTCAAAGGCCGTGACGATGCGGCCCTGCAAGCCCAGCAGGTAGGCGCGAACGGCGGTGATATCGAGCGCGCTCATGTCGGCTTCATGCATCCAGCAGTCGCACGGGCGCGGCCAGTTCTGGCCGATAGCCGCGGCTGCCCGCCAAGCGCTCTGCAAAAGCCGCCAGATCAGCCAGCGGGTCGCCGCTCAAACGCCAAAAGCTGTCAAAGCCGACACGGCGCTGGCCGTAATCCAGCACCACCAGACCCACCGGCACGCCACAGTCCACGGCCACGCGGTAAAAGCCGCTGCGCCAGCCCGCTGTCTTTTTACGTGTGCCTTCAGGCGCCAGGCCCAGCCACATGAAACGGCCTTCTTGCACGGCCTTGTGCATCTCGGCCACCATCTGCGCCACCGCGCCTTGCGGCTGGGCGCCAGGCCGGCTGCGTGCCACCGGCAGGCCGCCCATGTGGCGCAGCCAGGCGCCAAACAGCGGCCAGGCAAACAGGCTGTCCTTGCCCCAGAAGGTGACCGGCAAACCTATCGCCCACTTGGCCAGCATCAACACGATGAAGTCC
>JANNEX010000600.1:0-2904 GCA_031379155.1 Rubrivivax sp. | reverse complement strand
TCGCTGGCGTGGCCACTTTCCGACTCTGAACTGGCCAGCCGCAAGCCGCGTGGCAAAGGCGTGCCGGCGGCGGCGGATGTGGGCTGCGGCGACGCCGAAACATGGCTGTCGGTGGGCATGGGAAAAGCCATGCCCTGGCCGTTTTCACGCGCGTAGATAGCCACCACGTGGTCGATGGGCACCTGGATCTCGCGCGTGATGCCACCAAAGCGCGCCCTGAACTCAATGAACTCGTTGCCCAGTTTCAAACCCGACGTGGCTTCGAAGCTGACGTTGAGCACGATCTCGTTGTTCTTCACGTACTCCATGGGCACACGCACACCTTCGCGCACGTGCACCGCCACATAGGGCGTGAAGCCGTTGTCCGTGCACCAGTCATGCAGCGCCCGCAGCAAATACGGCCGCGTCGACGTGCCTTGGTTGTCGCTGGAGAGACCCGAGGCCATGCGTGCAACGCTATCGAGTAGGCGCCGCGGAACCGGCTCCGCCGGGCCGCTGGGGCCGCCCCCCTGGGGGGGAGCGGCGAAGCCGCTTACGGGGGGGGGCCATCATTTCCGCATTACTTTTTCGGAAGGCGTCAGTGCCTCGATGTAAGCCGGGCGCGAAAAGATGCGCTCGGCGTACTTCAGCAGAGGCACCGCGTTTTTACTCAGGTCAATGCCGTAGTAGTCCAAGCGCCACAGGAGCGGCGCAATGGCCACGTCCAGCATGCTGAAGTCGTCGCCCAGCATGTACTTGTTCTTCAAGAAGATGGGCGCCAGTTGGGTCAAGCGGTCGCGGATTTGGTCGCGCGCTTTTTCCAACTGTTTCTCAGTCGCTTTGACGCCACGGCCTTCGAGCAAGTTGACGTTGCTGAAGAGTTCCTTTTCGAAGTTGAAGAGGAACAGGCGCACACGGGCGCGTGCCACCGGGTCCCCCGGCATCAGCTGCGGGTGCGGGAAGCGCTCGTCGATGTACTCGTTGATGATGTGGCTCTCATACAGGATGAGGTCACGCTCGACCAAGATGGGCACCTCGTTGTACGGGTTCATGAGCGCGATGTCTTCGGGCTTGGCGAAGATGTCGACATCGCGAATCTCGAAGTCCATGCCCTTCTCAAACAGCACAAAGCGGCAACGGTGCGAATAGGGGCAGGTGGTTCCAGAGTACAGCACCATCATGGCTAGGGCCTTTCGTTTTCTCGATGACAAATCAGCAAGGGCCGCGCGTGAGCGCGGACCTTGCAAAAGACAAACGCAGTGGGTGCGCGGGGCCCCCACTGCGCGACAGGCCACGGCTGCTGGGCAGCCCAGGCCTGGGCGAAGCTACTTGACGTCTTTCCAGTACGCCGCGTTCAGGCGCCAGGCAATGACCGTGAAGATGCTCAGGAAGATCAGTACCCACACGCCCAGGCGCACACGGCTGGTCTGGCTGGGTTCGGCCATCCATTGCAGATAGGCCACCAGGTCGGCCACCGCCAGGTTGTAGTCGGCCTGGTTCAAAGTGCCGGCGGTGATGGCCTCGTAACCCTTGAACACGTGCGCGGTCTTGCTGGGGTCGTGGGGGTCTTTTTCGTCGGCAAAGACAGCGCGCTGCTGGCCTTGCAGTTCCCACATCACGTGTGGCATGCCCACGCCGGGGAAGGCGGCGTTGTTCCAGCCTGTTGGCCGGCTGTCGTCGCGGTAATAACTGCGCAAGTAGGTGTAGAGGTAGTCGGCGCCAGAGCCCTTGCCGGCCTCAGCGCGTGAACGCGCGATCAACGACAGGTCAGGCGGCAGGCCGCCGAACCAGTCCTTGGCGTCCTTGGCGTCGAGTGCCGTCTTCATGGTCTCGCCAACCTTGGCGCCGGTGAAGATCAGGTTGTCTTTGATCTGCGTCTCGGTCAGGCCAATGTCGCGCAGCCGGTTGTAGCGCATGTAGCCGGCGGCGTGGCAGTTCAAGCAGTAGTTGGCAAACAGCTTGGCGCCGTTTTGCAAGGCGGCCAGGTCAGTGACACGCTTGGTGTCAAAGCGGTCCCAGGCCACACCTTCGCTGGCGGCCTTCACGGGGCCGGCCAGTGCAAACACGGCCAGCAGACTGAGGATGATTTTGTTCATGGATGTCTGCTCAGTGCGCGTGGAAGGTGACGCGGTCAGGCACGGCCTTGAATTCGCCCATGCGGCTCCACCAAGGCATGAGCAGGAAGAAGCCGAAGTAGAACAGCGTGCCGGCTTGCGAGATATAGGTGCCCGTGGTCGAAGGCGGCTTGATGCCCAGGTAGCCCAACACAAAGAAGTTGATGACGAAGACGGCGTAGAGCCAGACGTTCCAGGTCGGGCGGTAGCGGATGGACTTGACAGGGCTGCGGTCAAACCAGGGCAGGGGGAACAGGATCAGCACTGCCAGGCCCATCACCAGCACGCCCCAGAACTTTGCGTCGAAGGTCTTGAGCAAGAAGGCCGCGACCAGCGCCAACACCAGCGGCAGCCACTTCCACACACCCTTCAAGCCGCCGAACAGGGTGGCGAGCACACCAGCCACCACCACCAGCGCCATGAAGACCTTGACCATGTCGTCAGTCACCGCGCGCAGCATCGAGTAGTAAGGCGTGAAGTACCACACCGGCGCGATGTGCGAGGGTGTCTTCAGCGGGTCAGCGGGGATGAAGTTGTTGTATTCCAGCAGGTAGCCGCCGCCTTCGGGCGCGAAGAACAGGACGGCCGTAAAGATCATCAGGAACACGCCCACGCCCATCACGTCATGCACGGTGTAGAAAGGGTGGAAGGGGATGCCGTCCAGCGGCACGCCAGTCTTGGGGTCTTTCTTGGCCTTGATCTCGACACCGTCGGGGTTGTTGGAACCCACGTCGTGCAGCGCCAGCAAGTGCGCCACCACCAGGCCCAGCAACACCAGCGGCACGGCAATGACGTGGAAGCTGAAGAAGCG
>JANNEX010000495.1:0-13277 GCA_031379155.1 Rubrivivax sp. | reverse complement strand
GCCATCACCACCAAGGCCACGATGGCCATCGCATACGGCAGCATCAGGTAGACCTGATACGGCAACTCCACGCCCAACACCCCCGCGCCGGCTTGCTGCAAACGCAATTGCAGCGCATCAAAAAACGCGAACAGCAGCGCGCCGAACAAGGCCTTGCCGGGGCGCCAGGAGGCGAAGACCACCAGCGCCACGCAGACCCAGCCGCGACCGTTGACCATGTTGAAGAAGAAGGCGTTGAAGGCGGCCAGCGTGAGGAAGCTGCCGGCAACGCCCATCAGGGCCGAGCCCGCGACGACCGCGCCGATGCGCAGGCGCGCCACGCTCAAGCCCTGGCCTTCGACGGCGGCCGGGTTCTCGCCCACGGTGCGGATGGCCAGGCCCAGCGGCGTGCGCATCAACAGCCAGGCAATGGCGGGCACCAGCAGCAGCGCCAGCAGGGTCAACGGCGTTTGTTGATTGAGGATGGGAATAGGCAGCCAGTGCATGGGCTCGAAGGCCTGGATGGTGGGCGGCGTGTCAACTTTAGGGAAGCTGACGCGGTAGGCATAACTGGCCAAGCTGGTGGCCAGCAGGGTCAGGCCCAGGCCGGCGACGTGTTGGCTGAGGGCCAGCGTCACCGTCAACACGCCGTGCAGCAAACCCAGCACGGCGCCGGTGGCTGCGGCCACGGCCACGCCGCCCCACAGCGGCAGGCCGGCGTGCACCGCCAACCAACCGGTGAAGGCGCCCGCGACCATGATGCCTTCGATGCCCAGGTTGAGCACGCCGGCGCGTTCACACAGCAGCACGCCCAGCGTGCCCAGGATCAGCGGCGTGGCGATGCGCAGGACGCTGACCCAGAAAGGTGCCGCCAACAACAGTTCCAGCAACTCGCTCATGGCTTGCCGCCCGACCTGCCGCTCACCCTGCGGCTCCAGCGCAGTTGGTACTGCGTGAACAGCGTCGCCACTAACACCGCAAGCAGTGCTACGGCGACGATGACATCGGCGATGTAGGTGGGCACACCCACGACGCGGCTCATGCTGTCGGCGCCGACCAGGATGCCGGCCACGAAGATGGCTGCGGCCACGACGCCAAGCGGGTGCAGCGCGGCCAGCATGGCGATGACGATGCCGCTATAGCCGTAGCCCGGGCTCATGTCCAGCGTGACGTAACCGGCGCGGCCGGCCACTTCCACGGCGCCGGCCAGCCCCGCCAGCGCGCCTGAGAGCAGCGCCACTTTCACGGTCACCCAGGCCACGGGCATGCCGGCAAAGGCGGCGGCGCGCGGGCCTGAGCCGACGGCGCGGATCTCAAAGCCGTGGGTGGTGAAGCGCAGCAGCGCCCACAGCGCGGCGGCGCACAGCAGCGCGCCCAGCAGGCCCGTGTGCACGCGGCTGCGCGGCACCAGCTTGTCCAGTTGCAGCGCATCCTGAATGGCGACGCTTTGGGGCCAGCCCATGGCACTGGGGTCTTTCATGGGGCCGTCGAGCATGGCGCCGACAAAGAGCAGCACGATGAAGTTGAGCAGCAGCGTGGTCACCACTTCGTCCACCGCAAAACGGCTTTTCAGCAGCGCGGGCAGCAGCAACAACACGGCGCCGGCGGCAGCGGCGGCCAGCATCATCAGCGGCAGCAGCAACCAGGGGCTCAGTGCCCAGCCGCTGCCGCCGTGCAAACCGCCCACGGCCACGGCGGCCAGCGCGCCCAGGTAGAGCTGGCCTTCGGCGCCGATGTTGAACAGCCGCGCGCGAAAGGCCACGGCGGCGGCCAGGCCGGTGAAGATGAGCGGCGTCGCGCGCGTCAGCGTCTCGGTCAGCGCAAAGACCGATCCGAAGCCGCCTTGCAGAAGCAGCGCGTAGGCCTGGCCCACGGGCGCGCCGGCCCAGGCGACGAGCAAAGAGCTAACGGCCAAAGTGAAGACCATAGCCAGCAGCGGCGCGCCCAGCAGCAGCGCGCGTGGGGTGTGGACGCGCGGCTCAAGGCGCAGCATGCTCTGCCTCGGTTTTGGGATGACTCTGAGCGCCGGCCATGGCCAGGCCTATCGATGGCAAGGTCCACTGATGCGTTTGCAACGCAGCACTCAAGTGGCCCTGGTGCATGACGGCGATGCGGTCGGCCAGCGCGAAGACTTCGTCCAGGTCTTCGCTGATGACCAGCACGGCGCTGCCGGCGGCGGCCGCGTCCAGCAATTGCTGGTGCACGTAGGCCACGGCACCGATGTCCAGGCCCCAGGTGGGCTGGTTGGCGATGATCAAGTCGGGTCGTGTGGCTTGCCCCAGCACACGTGCCAGGATCAGCTTTTGCATGTTGCCGCCCGACAAGCGCCGCGTCGTCATGTGCACACCGCCGTCTTCGGCGCCGCGCACGTCAAAGCGCTTCAGCAGCGCTTGCGCCAACTGCATGCCGGCGCTGCGCTTCATGACGCTGGCGCGCGCAAAGGCGGGCTGGTCATAACGTTCGAGCAGCAAGTTCTCCCACAGCGCCAGGTCGCCCACCACGCCCACGGCGTGGCGGTCTTCGGGCACACGTGCCACACCGGCTTGCACAAAGGCGCGTGGTTTTGCAGGCAGCGGCTGTTTGTTGATGTGCAGGCTGCCGGCGTCCAATGCCCTTTCACCGCACAGCAGCTCGGCCAGCACGGCCTGACCGTTGCCTGAGACACCTGCCACGGCCAGCACTTCGCCGGCGTGCACGGCCAGGTGGATGCCCTGAAGCAGCGGCCTCGCGTCGTTGCCCTGGCCGTGCACCTCGCCGCCTTGCAGCACGCACACAGCGCCGCCGGTCGATGTTCGTGCTGCACGCTGCGCCGGCGCCACGCTGCGGCCCACCATCAGCTCAGCCAACTGCGCCTTGCTCGCACCCGCTGCCGGCAGGGTCGCCACCAACTTGCCGCCACGCAGCACCGCCACGCGGTGGCTGACACGCAGCACCTCGTCCAGCTTGTGGCTGATGAAGATGATGGACAGGCCCTGCGCCACCATCTGCGCCAGCGTGGCAAACAGGCGTTCACTCTCTTGCGGCGTTAGCACGGCGGTCGGTTCGTCCAGGATGAGGATGTGTGCGCCGCGCACCAGGGCCTTGAGGATTTCAACGCGCTGGCGTTCACCCACCGACAGGCTGGCCACACGCGCGTCGGGGTCCACACGCAGGCCAAAGCGTTGGCCTTCTTTGAGCAAGCGTGCACGCGCGGCGCGGCGGCGTGAGAAGGGCAACCACAGGCTTTCAGTGCCCAGCATCACGTTGTCCAGCACGCTCAGGTTGTCGGCCAGCGTGAAGTGCTGGTGCACCATGCCTATGCCGGCGGCCAGCGCGGCGCGCGGCTGGCCCGGCGGCAGTGTTCGGCCATGCACAGAAATGCTGCCGCTGTCGGCCACGTAGTGACCAAACAGAATGCTCATCAGTGTGCTTTTACCAGCGCCGTTTTCGCCCAGCAGGGCCAGCACTTCGCCACGCGCCAGGTCCAGCGTGATGCCGTCATTGGCCAGCAGGCTGCCAAAGCGTTTGCGGATGCCTTGCAGGCGCAGCACCCGCTGCGGTGGTGTGGCCAGGGTCATGCAGCCATTCTGTGGCAGGCCAGGGCCGCAGACAGGCAAGCGGGCTGGTGTTTTGCGCTACCGTTGCAGCCCATGCTGCTGTCCCCCGTCCCCAGCGCCACCGTGGCGGCCATCACGGCCGCCGCCGTCAAAGGCCACTGCACCAACTGCGACGCAGCGCTAAGCGACCCGTTGCCGCGTTTTTGTTCGGCCTGCGGCCAAGAGACCAACATCAAGCCGCCCACGGTGTCTGAATTCATGCAGCAATTCAGCGGCACCTATTTCGCCACCGAAGGCGCGCTGTGGCGCACCTTCAAGCTGCTGCTGATGCAGCCCGGCGAGTTGACGGCGCAGTACCTCAATGGCCGGCGCAAGCAGTACGTGCTGCCGCTGCGCTTGTTCCTGAGCCTGACGCTGGTGATGCTGCTGACGCTGCGCATCCTGGGCGCCATTCAACTGTCTGCACTGGACGACCCCGAGCTGGCACAGGTGCTGGCTGAACGGCCCTCGCAGGTGTCGCTGGACCTGGGCGTGGTCAGTGCCGGTGTGCAGGACGGCGCCTTCTTCTGCCAAGGCATGCCACCCTGGTTGTGCCAGCGCATCAAGACCAAGCTGGACATGAGCACGCATGATCTCTTGCAGCAGGTGCAAAAGGTCAATGACCGCATTGCC
The DNA here is from genome assembly GCA_031379155.1 of Rubrivivax sp. Lineage (GTDB taxonomy): Bacteria > Pseudomonadota > Gammaproteobacteria > Burkholderiales > Burkholderiaceae_C > Rubrivivax. The sequence continues at coordinate 9,090 of JANNEX010000495.1, read as the reverse complement.
AGCAACGCCGGCATGGTGATGTTTGTGCTGCTGCCGGCTTTTGCTTTCGGCTTGGCGCTGCTGTTTCGCGACCGGGGTTTGAGCTACACCGAACACCTGGTGTTTGCGCTGCACCTGCACGCCTTTTGGTTCATGGCGCTGACCGGCGTGATGCTGGTGCTGGACCGGCTGGACAGCTTTGCCTGGCTGGCCCTGCTGGGCTTGCTGTGGATGCCGCTGTATGCGGCGCTGGCCTTTCGGCGCGTCTACGGCGGGCCGCGTTGGGGTCTGGCCTGGCGTGCTTCGCTGTTGATGGTGAGCCACATCGTGTTGGTGCTGCTCATCGTCGCCGCCACCGCGCTGGCGGCCCTGCTGCTGTGACTGCGCTCACAGAAGCTAACTCACAGCCTCAGTGCCACAACTGCGGCGCGGCATTTGTGCCAGAACGCCGCCGCTTCTGCCCCGAATGTGGTCAGGAAACGCATATCAAGCCGCCCAGGCTGGTGGAATTTGCGCAGCAGTTTGGCGGCGCCTACCTCAGCACCGAAGGCGCGCTGTGGCGCACGCTGAAACTTCTGCTCTTCAAGCCCGGTGAGCTGACACGCCAGTACCTGGCGGGGCGGCGCAAGCACTATGTGCTGCCGCTGCGCCTGTACTTGACCATCAGCCTGCTGACGCTGCTGCTGGTGCGTGTGGTGGGCGGTGAAGACTTGAACGTGCAGCCGGGCACCCATGCCAACGTGTCCAAGGCCAGCAACCACATGGTGATCAGCATAGGCAGCGGCACAGCCGGCTTGCGCAACGGTGTGTTTTTCTGCGAGAACCTGCCCACCTGGGTGTGCAAGCGCATGCAGCGCCGCATCGACATCGACCCCAGCAAGATGGCCAGCGAAGTCAACGTCATCAAAGAGCGTTTCCTGGGCAACTTGGGCGGCGCCATGTTTGTGCTGCTGCCGGGTTTTGCGCTGTGGCTCAAGCTGGTCTACTGGGGCCGACGCATGCACTACACCGAACACCTGGTGTTTGCTCTGCATTTGCATGCCTTCTGGTTTTTGGCGCTGGCCCTGGCCCTGAGCGGTGTGGAATGGTTGACGCTCATCGTCGTGCTGGTGGTGCCGCTGTACACGCTGGCGGCCATGAAACGCGTCTACGGCGGCCGGCGCTGGCCTCGGCTGCTGCGCGCCGCCACGGTGACGCTGCTGTACAGCGTGATGCTGACGCTGGCGGTGCTGGGCGTGGGGCTGGTGACGCTGTTGTCTTGATGGCTTGCTTAAGCTGTCAGGCCCCAAAGCCCAGCGCCAGTGAGTTGAAGTCACTGGCCACCACGTCAAACTCACCGTCGGTCCACGCCTCCATGGGCCCTCCCGCGCCGCGCTCCAGCGGCCTGCGCACATAGGCTGTGCGCAGGCCACACGCGGCGGCAGCGCGCAAGTCGCTGGGGTGCGCCGCCACCATCATCACTTGCTCGGGTTGCAGGCCCAGCAAGCGCGCCGCGCCCAGGTAGACCTGGGGGTCGGGTTTGTAGTGGTTGAAGAGTTCGGCGCTCAGCACGGTGTCCCAAGGCAAGCCCGCGTGTTTGGCCATGTTGAGCAGCAGCAAGACGTTGCCGTTGGACAGCGTCGTGATGATGAAGCGCTGCTTCAGGCGGGTCAGGCCAGCAACGCTGTCGCGCCAGGGCGCAAGGCGGTGCCAGACGCGGTTGAACTGCGCCGTGTCTGCTTCGCTCAGTTGCAGGCCACGCGCCATCAACAGGCCATCAAGAATGCGCCGGTGCAGGCCGTCGATGTCGGTCCACGGCAGTTGGCCGCTGCGCACGTCTTGCATCGCCGGTTGGTAGCCGGCGCGCCAGTCGTCGGCAAACTGTGCCCAGTCTTGCGCTGGCAGGCCCAGGCGCTGTTGCAGCGCCTGGCCTTCAAGGGTGATGCTGCTGCGCCAGTCGACCACGGTGCCAAACACATCAAACGTTAGGGCCCGGATCTGGCCGGGCTCAAAGCTCATGGTCGGCCACCGACGGGTCGCTGTCTACTTGCCACGTCTCACTTGCCACTTTTCGGCTGGCCGTCATCCACCTTCACGGTAAAGCTGCCGGCCAGGATTTCTTTGTGCCGCGCCACCACCTTGTCCATCACCGCCGCCGGCACCTTGCCGGCAAAACTGCCGATGGCGCTGAGCTCGCTGCCCTTGTGTTTCATCATCGAATAGTGGCCGTAGTCCTCGGCCTTGAAGCTGCCGGCCTTGATGGCCTTGAGTGCTGCGTCAATCGTCGGCTCCATGTGCCACAGCGCGCTGGCCACCACCGTGTCAGGGTACTTGTCTTGGGTGTTGATGACGTTGCCGATGGCCAGCACCTTGCGTTCTTTGGCCGCGTCGCTGACGCCAAAACGTTCGGCGTACAAGACGTCGGCGCCTTTGTCAATCATGGCAAAAGCGGCTTCTTTGGCCTTGGGCGGGTCAAACCAGCTGTTGATGAAGCTGACCGTGAATTCGGCCTTGGCGTTGGTCTCACGCGCGCCGGCCATGAAGGCGTTCATGAGGCGGTTGACTTCGGGGATGGAAAAGCCGCCGACCATGCCGATCTTGCCGCTTTTGCTCATGCCGCCGGCAATCAGGCCGCTCAGGTAAGCCGGCTCTTGAATGTAATTGTCAAAGACGCTGAAGTTGGGTTCTTGCGGCTTGCCGCTGCTGCCCATCAAGAAGCTGATCTTGGGGTAGTCCTTGGCCACTTTGCGCGCCGCAGCTTCAACCGCAAAAGACTCGCCAACGATGACGGTGTGGCCCTTTTCAGCGTACTGGCGCATGACCCGTTCGTAGTCGGCATTGGCGACGTTTTCACTGAACACGTACTCGATGTCACCACGCGCCACGGCGGCTTTCAGGGCTTTGTCGATGCGGCTCACCCATTGCTGTTCCACCGGCACGGTGTAGATGGCGGCGACTTTGAGTTTGGCTTGCGCAAAAGCGGGTGCGCTCAAGACGGTGGCTAGGGTGGCGGCAAGGGCCAGGGCCAAGGTTTGGCGGCGGGGCAGCGTCATGGACAGCTCCTCTTGGGTTGGGTTGAAATCAGCGGCAGTTATAACAAGTGGGGCTTGCCAGCACACTCGGTGCGCGCATCAGGGCCCGCACGACGGGCTGTCAGCGCCCCTGAGCCGCATCACGAAAGAAGTGCATGCGCTCTTCGTCCATGGGGTGGCTGGCCAAGGCAATGGGTGGCGCGACTGCATCGCCGCGCGCCTTGGGCAGTTGCTCGAACAGCAGCACCATCACGGCGGGCGACTTGCCAGCGGCGCGCAGCACCTGCACCGCCATGGCGTCGCTTTGCCGTTCAGCGTCGCGTGAATAGGCCAGCTGCGCCAGCAGCGCCGGCACACCCGCCAGCAAGGTGCTGAAGTCGCCCAGCGCCACAGCAGTCACGGCGCCCACCAGCGCCAGTTGCACCACGCCGCGCATGCCGTGGCGGTGCTGCACATGGCCCAGCTCGTGCGCCATCACGCCCAGCAGCGTGTCGTCGTGGCCTTGCAGCAATTCCACCAGTGCGTCGGTGATGATGATGCCGCCGCCGGGCAGGGCAAAAGCGTTGGGGCCGATGCGTTTGTCGGCGGCGCGAAAGTGCAGTTCATAGTCCGGCGCAGGCAGCGTTTGGCCGGTGGGGAATGCGGCTTTGACGGCCTGCGCGAACAGGCTCTTTAATTCGGCCTGGCGCGGTGCGGGCAGCGTGCTGGGTGAGAGCCAGCGTGAATCAATCTGCGCCAACGTGGCTTGCCCCACGCTGCGGTCCACCTCGGGCGGGATCAAGGCCACCACGCCTTGCGCCAGCGCTGGCACGCCCCAGTGGTAGCCCGCCACCACCAGCACCGCCATGCCCAGCACAGCGATCAGCGCGGCGCGCCAGTTTTGCTGCGCGCGCACGACCCAGCTTTCACGCGCGCCATGGGCCAGGCGCCAAGCGTCAAAGGCGGTGGCATCGCTGACTTGCAGCGAGCCGCCGCCACGCAGTTGCACCACGCGCTGGCCGTGGCGTGTGCGTTCGGGCCAGACCACGCTGCGCAGCGGCCAGCGCAAGGGCGCGGGTGGCATGTCTTGGGGCGACGCGCTCTGGGCCTGCGCGCACAAGTCGCTGCCGTCAACGTGCAGCAGCACGGGCTGGCCGCGTGCGCTGCGGCCGTCGAAGTACAGCGCTTGGATCACACCGCCTTCACCGCCCGCTGTACGTCCCAAGTTCACAACCCAATGTCCATGCCCAGCAAGTCGCCAGCGGCGTCACCGGCTGCAGCTTCCTCGTGCGTGGCCAGCGTGGCCAGCAATTCTTCAGGGTCGCTGCGGGTCAGCACCTGCACCGCCTCGAGCCGCATTCTTGCCGTGGCCACGGCGGCGAAAGGGAAGTACAGGCCCAGTGTGATGACCATGAAGAACCAGTTTTTCAGCGTCAGGCGCAGCAGGGGCCAAAAGCGCAGTTGGCTGTCAAAGCTGATGTGCTCGCTGCGTGTGCCATTCCAGACCAGGTTTTGTGAACGCGACGTGACATAGGGCCGAAGGGCCAGCTGAAAAACCACCACCAACACCAGCATCACCAGCAGCGGCAGCAGGGCAATGAAGCTGAGCGCGCGCGTTGGGTCGCCACCGCCGGCCAGGGCGCGAAACACCGGAAACAACACCGCCACCATCACACCAGCGACCAGGCTGACCAGCAAGCCCAAGCCAAAGACGCGCAGCGCCAGACCATAAAAGCTGCGCAGCGGCACGCTGAACTGCGTTTGCTCAGAGGCCAGTGCGTAGTGGCGGTGCTGGTAGCGGCGCAGCAGCCACAGCAGCCACGGTGCCATCAGCATGAAGACCAGGGGCAGCAGGGCCAGCGCCATGACGGTGGGCGTGAAGCTCGGGTCGGGCGCACCGGGTCTGACATCCATGGTGGCACTCAAGCCCACCAGCACCGCCGCAGCCACAAAGCCCGGCGCCAGCGCCGCGTAAGCGCCGCCGCGTGTGCCGGTGAAGCGAAAACGCAGGCCACGCCAGCCGCTGTTGGCCAGGCGAAAGCGCAGCGACGAATGCCACAGCGCCGGCCACACCAGCGCCACGATGACAAAAGCCAGCAGCCCGGCGGTGGGCGAAACCTTGCCCGCCACACCGTAGAGCACCAGCATCAGCCCCACCAGCAAATAACCGCGCAGCATCTTCCAGGGGTCGGCATGAAAGCTCAAAGGCTGACCGCCGACTTCAGTGGCAGCGTAGAAGTAGCGCAGCCGACGCACCTTGGCGAAGGGGTAGTACAGCGTCAGCGTAACCAGGGTGAGCAGCAGGTTGACGATCCAGATGCGGAAGTACTCGCTACCCGAGCCGACAAATTTAAGTGCCAGGCGGCGATGTGCGCCCGTTGTTTGTGCGCCAGTCATTTGTGCCATTTCCATCTTGGCTCCCCTTAGATTTTTGCTGTGGGCAGATTCTGCTTTGGCCCGCGCCAGATCAACTCGCCTCGAGCCCTCGACTGTTGTAGGTGAGAAGCTCTGCCGGGCTGATCAACTCGGCCGCAACAAGCTGATAGTGGCGCTCTGCCACTACCTTCACCTCACCCGTTTCAAGCGTCAATTCGAACAGGGCAATACGACCCGCAGACATAAACTGAGCCGACACCGGTTTGCAAATGAGGTTGGGGAATTTTTGGGCACAACAGACGAAGTCCTGCTGGGTTTGCACGACGCCATGTTTGTCGGCGCCACCCTTGGCTTGCACAGGAACTACGTACTGCCGGCCGTGGCGGTCAACGCCAACGTAGATCTCGTCAATCTCGATCTGACCCACACCGTCTACGGTCGTACGAAGATGATTTTGTAAAGAGTGCGTGACGATGCCCAGAAAGAGATCGATCAAGCGGTTGTAGCGAACTTTGGCCAGCAGGGCTTGCTCGTCGCCAAGCGCATGGGCGCTGATGATTTGCGGTGTGGCGTCGGGAATCTTGATGCTGACCAAGTCTTCGCGCGGCTGCACCCGAGCTTGCGCGACCTGCCGGAAGCGATACACGCCGCGTCCCGCGCCTTCAATGATCCATTCGCGCCCAGGTGCCGCCGTCCGCCGAATCTTGGCGGGCAATTCGTTTCGGTAGCGCACCGAATAGACAACATCGCCCAGATTCTTTGGCAGCACCAGCTTGAGTTGCGCCGCCGCAGCGACGATCTCTTCACGCCTGAAAACGAATTCAGTCAGACCCGGCTTGTGGTGTTGAATGAATACGCGCTGGATGATCGCCTGGTAGCGGCTGGGCGCCATGGCTTCGGTCTTAGACGGCATGCAGCGCTTCTTCTGCGTCGAACAGGTCGGCCTCCACCAAAGGCTTTCGCACGCGCTGCGCAATGACGTTGCGCGGCACTTCAAAGTAGCGTGCGGCTTGGCTCATGTCGCAGTTCAGCAGCGTTGGCATCCCCAAAGCCAAGGGCGTGAGCGGGCGTGTGGGCTGTACACCCAGCGCTTGCATGAGCTTTGCGCCCACCGCGCGAGCCAACAGCGGCGGCACGCTGTTTCCAATTTGTCGAAAGCCATGCCACTTGGTGGCGTGAAACCGAAACCAGTCAGGATAAGAGTGCAGACGTGCGGCTTCACGAACCGTGATCACGCGGGGCTTGATGGGGTGGATGGGGCGGGGCGAGGTAAAAGCGCCCCTGGCGCTGTCGGTGCCGGCGCGAAGCGTGTTGCATAAGCCTAACGCGGGCAGCCGCCTGAAGCGACTTACGGGTTCGGTCTGCCCCGGCGCCGTGGCGCTGAACCGCAAGGCAGACAGTGCCGTGTGTTCGGTGCGCGCGCTGGAAGTCAGCCGGTGCAAATCAAAGTGGCGCGGATGGGCAAAGTCTGTGAGGTCTGTGCGCGTGCCGCGCATTTGCTGCGCATAGTGCCTGCGCGTCAACCAGCGCACCGGCACTTCATCGTTAGTCAGCAACTCTTGGAAGTCGTCGGCATCAGGCAAGTCGCTGATGGCGTCCTGCACTGTCGTGCGGCGCAACTGGGCCAAGGGATACCCAGGCGGACCAAGGCCCGTTCTGGTGGCGATCAGAAACAGGCGCTGTCTATCTTGCGGCACGCCGAAGTCGGCAGCATTCAAGACCCGGTAGGGCTTGAGAACACCATAACCGGCGGCCTCAAGCGAAGCGATCAGCTCGGCCAAAAACTGCGCCTGCTTGCCCAGCGTCAAGCCCTTGACGTTTTCAAAGACCGCGTACTTCGGTTGAAGCTCGCGGACCAGCCGCACGTAGTGAAAGACCAATTGATTGCGGGGGTCGGCCAGGGCGCGCTTGCCAATGAGCGAAAAGCCCTGGCAAGGTGCACCGCCAAACACCACATCAATGTCAACCTTGCCCAAGCCGCCACGCTGGCGGATTTGCTCACCATTGAGGTCGGCAACGCTGGCACAAATGGTTCGGCACAAGGGGAAATTGAACTTGTGCGTGGCGCAATGAATGGGGTCAATTTCAACCGCCGCCGCAACGTCAAAACCGGCTTGCTCGAAGCCCAGAGACAGCCCACCCGCGCCCGCAAATAGATCGACGCCCACAGGTCTGGCACAAGCCGGTGTCGTGGTCACAGCGGGTTTTGGGGTGTCCATCGGTCATTGGTCCGCAGCCGCGTTCATGTATAAATGTACAGCCGAAGTGGCGCTGCGGATTCATGCTTTGGCGCTGCCTCGCCAGTGCCAGGCGGGGCCCAAGCGCCGCGTGATCCCAGCGGCGGCCATGCCTCCTAGAATCGGCGTGCCTCGCGGCATAGGCCACAGTTTGATGGAGCCCGCGCAAGCAGTCCGCTGTCAGCCTCTTGCTGATCCTGCCCAAGTCATCACCGCCCGCCAATGACTCCCTCAGCCATCTCAGCACTGTCGCCTTTGGACGGCCGCTACGCCCCCAAAGTCGCCGCGCTGCGGCCCCTGCTGTCGGAATGGGGCCTCATGCACCGCCGTGTGCAGGTCGAAGTGGCATGGTTCGTGGCCTTGTCCGACGCCGGCTTGGCCGAATTCAAGCCTTTGAGCGCGGCCACACGCGCGCAGCTGCGCCGATGGGTAGCGCAGTTCAGTGAGGCTGACGCGCAGGCCATCAAGGACATCGAAAAAGTCACCAACCACGACGTCAAAGCGGTGGAGATGTGGCTCAAGGGCCGCTTCAATGGCCACGCCGATTTGCTGGCTGCGGCCGAGTTTGTGCATTTCGCCTGCACCAGCGAAGACATCAACAACACCAGCCACGCGCTGATGTTGCAAGCGGCGCGCACACAAGTGCTGCTGCCGGCGCTGGACGGCTTGCTGGCCAAGCTGACGCAGATGGCGCACGACATGGCCTCGCTGCCCATGCTCAGCCGCACCCATGGCCAAACGGCCAGCCCGACCACCGTGGGCAAGGAAGTGGCCAACGTGGCCGCACGCCTGGCCATCGCGCGCCAGCGTGTGGCTGCGGTGCCGCTAACGGCCAAAATGAACGGTGCCGTGGGCAACTACAACGCCCACTTGGCGGCCTACCCGCACATTGACTGGGAAAGCTTCAGCCGCCGGGTGGTTGAAGATCAACTGGGCCTGGCCTTCAACCCCTACACCATACAAATCGAGCCGCACGACTGCATGGCCGAGTTGTTTGACGCCGTGGCGCGCAGCAACACGCTGCTCATAGACTGGAGCCGCGATGTCTGGGGCTATGTCTCGCTGGGCTACTTCAAGCAGCGCGTGAAAAAGGGCGAGGTCGGCTCGTCGACCATGCCGCACAAGGTCAACCCCATCGACTTTGAAAATGCCGAAGGCAACTTTGGCCTGGCCAATGCGTTGCTCAGTCACATGAGCCACAAGCTGCCCATCAGCCGCTGGCAGCGCGACCTGACCGACAGCACCGTGTTGCGCAACATGGGCGTGGCGCTGGGCTATGGCGTGCTGGCCTTGGACAGCCTGGCGCGTGGCATGGACAAGCTGCAAGTGAATGAAGCCGCGCTGGCCGCTGACCTGGACGCCGCCTGGGAAGTGCTGGCCGAGCCGGTGCAAACGGTGATGCGCCGCCACGGCCTGCCTAACCCCTATGATCAGTTGAAGGACTTCACCCGTGGCCAGCCCATCACGCGTGAGTTGATGCAAGGTTTCATCGCCGGCCTGGCCATCCC
>JANNEX010000577.1:0-13474 GCA_031379155.1 Rubrivivax sp. | reverse complement strand
AAGGGCTACAAGTTCAGCGACGCTGGCGACATCATCGCCACGCCGTCGGGCGAACGTGTGCTGCGCGCCGCTGCGGTGCGTGGCCAGACCGGCAAAACCGCCGGTGCCGAATCGGGCGGCGAAGGCTATGTGCGTGAAGTGGAAGTGCCGGCGCTGACCCGCGTCGTCAGCAAGCAAGTGCTGAAGACGGCGGCATCGACCACCGAAGTGCTGATCCCCGCCACCTACAAGACGGTGACCAGCCGTGTCGTGGACCAAGCCGCCAGCAGCCGTGAAGTGGCGGTGCCGGCGCAGTTCCGCAGCATCACCAAGCAGACCGTGGCCACGGCCCCCAGCAGCCGCGAAATTGCGGTGCCTGCGCAGCTGCGCACGGTCAGCTAGCGTGTCGTGGACCAAGCCGCATCGACGCGCGAAGAGACTGTGCCTGCGGTCTACAAAACGCTGACCCGCCAAGTGGTGGACAGCGCTGCGGCCACGCGTGAAGTGGAGGTGCCGGCGCAGATGGACACGCTGAGCCGCGAAGTCAAGGTCAGCGACGCCAGCAGCGAGTGGCGCAGCATCCTGTGCGAGACCAACGCCACGCCTTCCAAGCTCAAAGAAATCCAGCAGGCGCTGGCCACCGCCGGCCATGACCCGGGCCCGATTGACGGTGTCGTTCGTGCCCAGACCATGAGCGCGGTGAACAGCTACCAGCGCGCCAAGGGCCTGCCGGTGGACGCTTACCTGAACTTGGCCACGGTCAAGGCTTTGGGCGTCAGGACCAACTAAAAGAAGGGGCGCCGCAAGCGCCCCCCACCCGTTTCGCCGTCCGTCGAAGCTTTGGCTTTAACGGGCGGCTTTTTCTTGGCCGCGCCGCCAGGCCAACAGCAGGCCGCCCAAGGCCATCATGGCCCATGTGCCGGGCTCGGGCACCGCCGTGAGCAAGTAGACGATGCCACCGGTGCCGTTGGCCGGCGTGTTGGTGACCATGGCGTAAAGCTCGCCCGAGTAGTCTTCGCCAAAGCCGTGCACGGTCAGGCCATTGGGCAACTGGCCATTGGCAAATTGCGGCAGCAAAAATTCCTTGATCTCACCGGTCTCCAGGTCGGCATAAAACAGCCGGCCATCAACACGCGGCGGTGCGTTGCGCAGCGCCAGGTCACCAAACACGTACTTGCCAAAGAGCTGCGGAATGCCACTGCCACGGTAGACAAAACCGCCGGTGATGGAGATGCCGTCGCCATGGTCGTATTCCAGCGTGCCCAGCGTGCCCTTGATGGGGTCTATCAGGCCCAAGGGCGCGCCCGGGCTGCGCAGGCCCACCAAGCCGGTGGTGCGGTCAAACAGGAAGTCGCCTTCTTTGATGGCCCAGCCGTAGTTGCCGCCCAGCACGACGCGGTCTATCTCTTCTACCGTGCCTTGGCCCACGTCGCCCACGATGAGGTCGCCCGTGCCACGGTCGAATGAAAAGCGGTAGGGGTTGCGAAAACCGTAGGCATAAATCTCAGGCACCTGGCCCGCGCCCTGGAAGGGGTTGCTGGTGGGAATGCGGTACTGGCCGTTGGCGCTGATGGGATTGGTGCTCAGGGCATTCAAGGCCGGCCGTATCGGGTCAACCCGCAAGAACTTGCCCAGCGGCGTGGACAGGTTTTGCGCGTTGCCGCCGGGCTCGATGTGGCTGGCGCCCACGTCGCGCGCGTTGCCACCGTCACCGGTGCCCAGGTAGAGGTAGCCGTCAGGCCCGAAGGCCAGCGTGCCGCCATTGTGGTTGTTGGCGTTTTTGCCAAAGCTGATGATCTGGCGCCGTGAATTGGGGTCGACGGTGCCGAAGTTGCTGGTGCTCATCTTCCATTCGGTGATGACGTTCATGTAGCCCATGCTGGCGTTGTTGGGCGCCACGTAGGTGGGCAGCGTGCCGGCAGCGATGAGCTCGCTGGTGTAGGTGTACAGCGTGCCGTAGCCGGCGCTGCTGGCGCTGGCAAAACCAGGGTGGAAGGCCAGGCCCAGAAAGCCACGTTCGTCGTTGGCATTGGTGACGACCAGGGGCGGCGCCACCAGGCTGCGGATGTCCATCGCCGGTGCGCTTTGCAGCACGCCGTTTTGGATCACGCGCAGCAAGCCGTTTTGTTCCACCACGTACAGGCGGCTGGGGTCACCCGGCGCGAAGGTGGCGTAGTCGGGTGCCGACAGGCCGGTGGCGATGGGCTGCAAGAGCACGGCGATGTCGCCGCGCGGGATGTTGGGCAGCACGTCGGTCTGGGCCTGCGCCAGCGGGCTCAGCAGCAACAAGGTGGCGGCAAGGGTGTGACAAGAGCGGCGGGTTTGCATGGGGTTTTCCTCTCTTTTGCGACGGAGGGAATCAGGTGCGGCGCAGCCGCATGGCGCTCAACAAGGCCAGGCCCGGCAGCAGCAGCCAGGCGGTTTGCGGCTCGGGCACGGCGCTGACGTTGTCTATGCCCAGCGTGGTTTGCAGGGCAGGACCGGGATACACGGCAGTGGGGCTGCTGAACAAACGCAGTTGCTGCACATCCACCAAGGTGGCCTGGGTTTGGCCGCTGAGTGCAGCGCCGAACAGCGAAAAACTCAGGTGTGTCCAGCCGCTGCCCGGTGCCAAGGCCAGCGCGTCGGTGGACAGCGCGGTGGCGCCCAGCGGGCCCAGCAGGTACAGGCGCAAATCGACAGCCGTGCCGCCCAGGTTGCGGGCGTCGAGTTCGATGCGCTCTAAGCCCGCGCCGAAGTAGTTGCCGGCCCACTGCGGGCCGGCGATGACGGTGAGCCGGCTGCCCGCGCCCACACCACCCAGGGCTTCGATGGACAGGTAGGCGTCGCCCACACCGGCGGGGCCGCCGTTGGCCACCACGCTGGGTGGTCTGGGGCTGACCAGGCCGGCCGACCAGCCAGCGTCAGAGCCGCCCTGGAAGTTGTCGATCTGTCCCTGCGACAGTGCAGCTGCAGGGGTGCTGGCAGCGCCAAGAGCGCACCCTAGCAGGGTCCACAGCACGGTGCGATACCGGTGACCTGTCATGCTCAGCCCCCGCCAGCCGCTTTGCGGCGTTTCGTGGTGGGTATACCCAGCTTGCCGCCGCTTTATTCCACAGGCTGGTGCTATCAGGCCGTGAACAGCGCCATCAGCTGTTGGCGCACCGCCGCCGTGTGGACTGGCAGCACCACCAAGTCGCCCGGCCCTGCCCAGTCCAGCAGAGTGTGCGCGGCGCTGGCTTCGTCAGCCACCTGCTGCACCTGGCCGGGCAACAGGCCCGCGCCCAGCAGGCCTTGCTGCAACAGCGCCGGCACCTCTCCCGGCAAACGCCCGCGCAGCATATGCGGCAGCTCTTTGATGACCACGCGGTCAGGTGAAAAGCCCGCCGCCGTGGCCGCCAGTTGTGCGATGGCCGCGTCAGCCCGGTTGCCGGCCTGGCCCAGCAGCAGGCCCAGGCGCGTGGGCTTGAGGGCGCGCGCCACGCTGAGCAACTGCGCCAGGCCGTCGGGGTTGTGGGCGTAGTCCAGCAGCACATCAGCACCGTGGTGCTTGAAGCGTTGCAAGCGGCCCGGGTTGTCTTGCGGCTGGGCGCCAAAGCGGCGCAGCACCAGGCGCACGGCCGCCAGCGGCCAGCCCATGACGGCCGCCGTGAGCGCCGCCGCGGCCAGGTTTTCAATGTTGTAGGCGGCCGCGCCGCCCAGGGTCAGCGGCATTTCGGCCACCGCGCCCAGATCGTGTTCTTGATCCTCCTGGTGCAGCAGCAACTGGCCCTGGCGCACGCCACAAGTGGCCAGGCCGCGTTGGCGCAAGGCCGCCAGCAGGGGTGCGTCATGGTCGCGCGCAAACACGGCCCAGCGCGCTTGTGTCACATGCGGCAGGCGCACGGCGGCGCGCAGCAAGGTCTCATCCGCGCCGTTCAGCACCAAGGTGCCTGGCTGCGTGGTCTCGCCCTCGGGTTCGTGCGGCGTCAGCGCGTGCGCCACTGCCAGCTTGGCCAGCGCAATGTCGTCAACGTTGTCTATGCCTTCTTCGCCCAGGTGGTCGGCGCTGATGTTGGTGACCAGCGCGGCGTCGGCCTGCTGCACCGCCAGGCCACGGCGCAAGATGCCGCCGCGCGCGGTTTCAAGAATCGCCGCCGTGACCTGCAGGTGGCGCAGCACCAGGCGCGCGCCCGCCGGGCCGGCGTAGTCGCCCTCGGCCACGCACTGGCCGTCCACCCACACACCTTCGGTGCTGCACAAGCCAGGCCTGAGGCCCGCCGCGTGGGCCATGGCCGCCAGCAGCCGCGTGGTCGTGGTCTTGCCGTTGCTGCCCGTCACCAGCACCTTGGGCACAGCGTGCAGGCGCGGCCAGGGCACGTCCATGGGCAGGGGCAAGGCGGCGCGCGCAAAGCTGACGCTGCCGCTGCCTTCGCCGATGGACAGCGTGTCGTCATCGACCATCCAGGGCAGGCCCTGGACGTCAGCCGATGTGGTCAGGCGCGCGCAGGGCCCTGAGCGTTCTGCGCTGGCCCTTTGCCTGAACCATGGCGCTGGGTGTTCTTGGCTGGGCTGCGTCAAAACAAAACCGGCCTGCGCGTGCGCGGGGTGGCCCGCAGCGGCGCGCTCCCAGGCCCATTCGTTGACCTCGGTGGCGGTGAAGAGCAAGTCGGCCGGCGCGGCAAAAGTCAACATCACGCCAGTCTTGTGCGCATGCACACGCGGCAGTGGCACTGGCCAGCCCAGCAGCGCGCACAGGGACAGCACCTGGGCCATCCAGCGCCCGTGTGCGGCGCCGTCGTTGGCCGCAGGGCCCAGCGGCACCAGCACCACGGCGGGGCCGGGAAAGTAGCGGTTGGCGCCGGTAAGGCGGCGTGAGTCTTCGAAGGCCGGCGGTGGATGGGTTGCGGATGTCACCGTCGGGCCTTGTGCTTTTGCCTGCCATCAGTCGGCGGTTTCGCCAACGAAGCGCAGGCCACGTTCGTCGCGCACAAAGCCTGCCGACAGCGGCGCCGCGTCGTGTGCTGCGGCGGTCTCCAGGCTTGGCTCGGCAGGCTCAGTCGCCGCCGGTTTGGCGGGCAGCGCCGCGCGGCTCAAGCCGGCTTCGGGTTTGAACTTGATGACCTGCTTCCAGCTGCGTGTCAGCGCGTCGGCAAAGACCAGCAGAAGGTCACCCGGCAGGCCCATGCGCAAAGCGGCGTCGATGGCTTCTTGTTCGTCGGGGATGAGGGTGATGGCGCTGCTGGCCACACCCTGTTCGCGCAGCACAGCGGCAATCATCTGCGGCACTTCGTCGCTGGCGCGGCCACGCAGACCGTCGTCGCGACGGCAGATGTAGTGGTCAAAGCGCCCGGCAACTGCCAAGGCAATGTCGCGTATGTCTTCGTCGCGCCGGTCGCCCGGCCCGGCCACCACCACGATGCGCCGGCCGCGCACGTCCAGGCGCTGCGCCAGGTCGGCCATGACCCCCACCGCATGGGCGTTATGCGCGTAGTCAAAAATCACCTTGAAGGGATGTTCGTCCCACACATTCATGCGCCCTGGTGCTTGATAAAACGTGCTGTCAAAAGTGCGCAAGCCCTGGCGGATGGCGTCGAGCTTGATGTCCATGGAAAACGCCATGGCGGCCGCAAACATGGCGTTGCTGACGTTGTGCAGCGCACGTCCTTCCAGCGTGGCCGGAATCAGGTGCGTCCACATCAAGGGGATGTGGCGGCCCTTGTCGTAGAGCGTGATCATCTGGCCGTTGACACCGGCTTCCAGCGCACAGGCGCGCCCCCCCGCACGTATGTGTTCACGCACCACTGTGTGCTGGGGGTTCAGCGTCACGTAGCACAGGTGCTTGGCGTCGGTGTGGGCGCTCATGCGGATGACGTTGTCGTCGTCGGCATTGAGCACGGCGCAGTCGCGTGCCACTTCGACCACGATGCGTTTGACTTCGGCTAACTGCTCAAGTGTGTCAATGCCCTTCATGCCCAGGTGGTCGCTTTTGACGTTGAGCACCGCGCCCACGTTCACGAATGGCACGCCCATGCCAGCGCGCAGCAGGCCGCCGCGCGCCACTTCCAGCACGGCCATATCGATCTTGGGGTCGGCCAGCACCATGCGCGTGGCCACCGGGCCTGTCATGTCGCCTTCCACGGTGCGCTGGCCGTCGATGTAAACACCATCAGTGGTGGTCAGCCCCGGTGTGTAGCCAGCCATCTTGGTGATGTGGGCCAGCATGCGCACCGTCGTCGTTTTGCCATTCGTGCCGGTGACACAGGCAATGGGCACACGGCTGGCCGCGCCGGGCGGAAAAAGCATGTCTATGACCGGCCCGGCGGCGTCACGCGGTGTGCCCACGCTGGGTGCCACATGCATGCGAAAACCCGGCGCGGCGTTGACTTCGCAAATGCCAGAGCCCGCGTTGCTGGCGGCCTTGTAGCTCTCGGTGATGTCGGGGCACAGGAAGTCGACGCCGCCCACGTCCAGGCCGATGGCGGTGACGGCGCGCACCGCCATCTCGCGGTTGTCGGGGTGGATGACATCGGTCACGTCGGTGGCCGTGCCGCCGGTGGACAAATTGGCCGTGCTGCGCAACAGCACCTGCTGGTCCTGCGCCGGAATCGAGTCGGGCGACAGGCCTTGGCGATTCAGCATCATGTCGGCTTGCGCGTCCAGCTCAATGCGCGTCATGACCTTCTCATGCCCCACGCCACGGCGCGGGTCGCGATTCACCAGGTCCACCAGCTGCGCAATGGTGTGCGCGCCGTCGCCCACCACCAGGCCCGGCGTGCGCAGCGTGGCGGCGATGAGTTCGCCGTTGACCACCAACAGGCGGTGGTCCTCGCCGCTCAAATAGCTTTCAACCAGCACGCTGCTGCTGTGCTCGGCGGCGGCCACAAAACCGGCGCGCACTTCTTCAGCGTTTTTCAAGCCAATGGAAATGCCACGCCCGTGGTTGCCGTTGTAGGGCTTGGTGACCACCGGATAACCCAGACGTTCTGCCGCACGCACGGCGCGGTCGGCGCTGCGCACCAGCTCTTGCTGCGGCACCGGCAGGCCGCAGTTGGCCAGGATCTTGTTGGTCTCTTCCTTGTCTTGCGCCAGCTCGACCGCGATGTAGCTGGTGCGGCCGGTCACCGTGGCCTGGATGCGCTGCTGGAACTTGCCGTGGCCGAGCTGGATCAGGCTCTGGTCATTCAGACGCAGCCACGGAATGTTGCGCTCTTCAGCCGCTTTGACCAGCGACGCCGTGCTGGGCCCGAGCGCGCGGCGCTGGGCGTAGCGGATGTAGTCGGTGCGCGCGCTGGGCCAGTCCCAATCGGGGCCGACGATGCCTTCTGGGCGAATGTGCTCAGGCAGCAAAGAACACAGCAGTTGCAGCGCCAGTTCACCAGCCTCAATGCCTTCGTCGCGCTGCGCATACTCGTACACCACGGTGTAGACGCCGCTGCGGCCGGCCACGCTGCGCGTCTTGCCAAACGTCACATCTTCGCCAGCGATGTTTTGCAACTCGATGGCCACGTGTTCAAAGACATGGCCCAGCCAGGTGCCTTGCTGCTGCTCGGCGTCATCACTGTCGCCGCGCATGCGCCGTATGAAGCCACCGGCCACGCCATAGCTGCAACCGTGTTCCTGCAAACCTGGCAGCGCGGCCACCAGCGCGTCGACAAAACCCGTGCCCAGGCGGCCGGTGGGCCAGGCTTCCAGCGCGCCCAGGTCCAGCACCAGTTTGATGACCGGGAAGTGCGCGTACAGAGAAGGGCCGACGTAGACGTTGCGTTCCAGGATCTTCATGCGCAGCGTTCCTCAGGTCTTGGGGATATTCAACACGCCGGCGTCGGCCGTGCGCGTGTGCAGGTTGAAGGTGGCGCCTTGCGTCAGGATGTGCAGCTTGACGCCCAGCAGGCACACCGGCTGGCCTTCGTGCACGCTGTCCATGCTGCTGAAGTTGACCTCGGCCGCGTCCACCACCGTGATGGCGCCTGAGCCCTGCACATGCACGGTGTTGTCAGGCGCGATGAAGGCCGCCGTGTCTTCGTCCAAGCCTATGCCCACGGCAAAAGGGTTGTAGGCCAACGCGGTGAGCAGGCGGCCCAGGCGGTCGCGCTGGCGGAAGTGCTGGTCGATGATGAAGCGGTTGGTCAGCCCCAGCCCCGGCGCCAGGCGCACGCTGCCGGCCACCGGCGTGCTGCCTTCGTCGCCAAACGCGATCATGTGTTCACTGATGAAGGCCGCGCCCGCGCTGGTGCCGGCCACCGGCACGCCGGCGGCGTTGAGCGCACGCACTGCCTTGGCCACCGCCGTGCCGCCAATCAGCGTGCCCAGCCGCAACTGATTGCCGCCAGTGAAGAAGACGCCGCTGGCGCGTTGCAGCCGGGCTATGCGCGCGGGCTCTTCGCAGTCGCGCCGGGTGTCAAAGTCCAGCGCCGTGACGCGCGCCGCGCCCAGCTCGGCAAAGATGCGTTCGTAGCGCGGCCCGGTGGCGCGCAACTGGCTTGCGGTGGGAATGACGACGATGTCGGCCTGGTCGCTGCCGGCCAGTTCGACAAAGCGGCGCAGGATGGCTGGCGCGTTGTCTTTTTCTTCAGCGCCGCCGATGGGGATGATCCATCCGCGCTGTTGTCCGTCGGCGACTTTGCTTGCACACATCCGTCAGGTTCCTGTTCAGATGCCGTGGATGATGCCAGGGAGAGTGCTCAAGCCTTCGCGCTGTCGGCCCTGGCGTCTGCGGTCCCGACCACAGACGCCCACTGGCTGGCTTGCTCAGAGCGCCTTGCTGCGCCGTCGCCGGTTCAACACGACAGCTTTGAAGCCAGCGCGAGCAAGTCGCGGTTGATCGGGTTGCGGTGCAGGAAGCTGTCGCGGAATTCTTGCGGCACGCGCAAGCGGGCGGTCTCGCGTATCCAGGTCGCCGCAACTCCCAACACCTGTTGCCGCTCCAATGGCGCCGTGGCTGCCAGCGCGTTGGCCGCCGCCAGCCACACCTCGCCGCGGTAGAAGCTCGTAGGCGTGACTTCGGTCATGCGCCGCAGCGCTTCACGCGCATGCCGTGCGGCCTGCTCTTGCAGCCCGGCACGCAGCGCGGAGCTTGCGCAACGGGCCTCGGCCTCCAGCACATGATTGGGCATCTGGCATGCAAGCGCCTCGTCGCGCAGCCGGCAAGCCAGCTTGTAGCCGTCGGCGGGCGCCAGCATCAGGGTGTGCGCCAGGCCTTCCTGGTGCCGCAGCAGCGGCCCGGCGTTGACGTCTCTGGTCTCGATCGGCTCGAGCAGGCTCGCAGGGCTGGTCTCGTGCAGCGCAGCAGCAATCTGGGCGCGCAGCTGCAGCGTCCGGGCGCGGTAGCGGGGCAGGCTGTCGGCGCCGGCCAGCGCGGTGTCCGCCGCTTGGCGCGCGCGCGCCCATTGGCCCAGGTGCATCCACAGCGCGGCCTTCATGTTGTGCACCGCCGGCAGCCAGCTGGGCATGTGGGTGGCGATGTCGGCCAGGGCGTCTTCGAAGCAGCGCAAAGCCTGGGTGTATTCGGCCAGTCCGAACAAAGCATTGGCATGATGCGCGCGCAGGCTTGGCCACTGCGCGGCCAGGTCGATGGCTTCTTCCCCGGCAAGGCGGTAGCACTCCTGCACCATCTCCATGGCGGCGTCGAACAGGCCGAGTTGTATGCGGTTGCCGGCGATGTTGGAAGCCAGCGAAATGAGCTCCATCGGCGCATGCGAGCGCGCAAGCGTCCGCTCATACTCGCGGCGGTAGGCCAGGTAGGCCTCGGCATAGCGGTGGGCGTGGTCCAGCACCGAGCCGAGGAAGCCCGCAGCCGTACTCTGGGCTTGGACATCGCCGCTGCGTGCCGCCAGGTCAACGGCGCGGTGCATGCACTCGACCGCAAGGCCGTGCTGGCTCTGCGCCACGTGGCCGGCTGCCAAGCGGCACAACAGCAGCGAAGCCTGCGCCGGGTGATCTTCAACCTGCAGCGTTGACAGTGCCTGCTCTGCGAGCTGACCTGCGCCAAAGAAGTCGCCGCTGCGTGCGAGCAAGTCGCCGCGGCGGTCGGCTATCAGGGCACGCTCCTGGGCGCTGACCGCCAACTGGTCCATGCGATCGAGCACGGCCTGCACCTGTTCGCTGGCCGGCGCGTAGAGCAGGTTCAGCAGCGCCATCAGCGCCTGAAAAGCTTCGTTACTGCGGCCCCCAGACTGCAGCAGGTCGGCAGCTTTGAGGTGGGCCACGCAAGCTTCGTCGAGGCACAGGGCCCGGGCCGCCAGGCGGCCAGCCTCCAGCAGGCAAGGCACGGCCTGTTCGGGCGTGTCACTGGCCAGCCAGTGCGCGGCCAGACGTTGCGGCGAGCCGCCCTGCGCCGCCAACGCCTGAGCGATGAGTGCGTGCAGGCGTCGCGCCAGGGCGGCCGGCACCGTGGCCGAGGTCGCATCGTGGATAAGGTCGTGTGCAAAGGCGGCGCCGCGCAGCACCTGTGCCGCCTCCAGCTCGGTCCACGCGTCGGCGAGGTCCAGCGGCCCGATGGCCAATACCTGGATGGCCAGCGCCGTGCTGAAGTCCTGCCCTGCCACGGCGGCGCAGCGCGCCAGCTTCATGGCGGCCGGCGACAGCTGGGTCAGGCGCCGCCCAATCAGCTGAACGACGTTGCGTGCAGTGGGCAGCGTCACACCTGCGCCTTGCAAGATGCCAGCTGAACCTTGCAGGTGGAGTGACTTGAGTGTCTCCAGCAGGTAAAGCGGGTTGCCGCCCGTGTGGCGCAGCAGCGGCGAGGCCAACGCCATGCCATCAACCCCCGGCAGCGCCAGCGAATCGAGCAACGCCGCCAGAGCCTCTTCGTTCAGCGGCGCGAGTGCGATCGGCACCAGCCGGGCCTGCTCGACCAGCGCATCGTGCAGCGCCTGCACCGGCGAGCCGGCTTGCGCAGGCCGGTAGGCCAGTGCCCAGCGCAGCGGCGTGCGCTCAGCGGCAAGAGCAGCCACCTCGGAATTGCCGTCTTCGTCGATCAGCGCACCCAGCATGTCCAGGCTCGCCGCGTCGGCAAAATGCAGGTCGTCGAGCACCAGCCCGGCCAGGCCGGTCGTGGCCAGCAGATCGCGCAACGCGCGCTGCATCACCAGGCGCTGGCCTTCGCCGGTGTGGCGCGCCGCCGGCACGTCGAACTCGGGCAGCACACGCGCAATCTCGCTGCGCGTGGCGGCGGGCAGTTGCTCGTGCAAGCGCGCGGGCGCGGCATCGTTTGTCATCAGCGCACGAAGCAGCCGAGCCAAGGTCGCAAAGGGTACGCCGGCGTCGCCAGGTCGCCCGGCGGCGCGCACAACGCCGGCTTGCCCGTCGATGAAACCCTGCAGCAGGCGCGTCTTGCCCATGCCTGCCTCGCCGATCAGCGCCACCACCTGCCCGGCCTGCCAGCCTTGCTGCAGGGCAGCGAGTTCAGCGTCGCGCCCGATCAGGCGCGGCGGGCGCAGCACGCTGGCGGGCACGGTCTGCGTGACGGTCGCCGTGCCTGCGGTCTGCGCGGCACTGATGGTGGCCAGCAGCGCCAGGGTTTCGGCCGAAGGCGGCGTGCCAACCTCGTCCTTCAGCATCTGCTCACAACGGTCAAACGCCAGCAGCGCCGCAGCCCTGTCGCCGCCCAGGTAGTGCAGGCGCATGACACGCCGGTGCGCGTCTTCGCTGATGGGTTCGAGCGCCAGCAACTCCTGGGCGTGGACCAGCGCGTCGGCGTAGTCCGCCACACGCTCGGCCATCTCGGCCAACTCAACCAGCGACTGGCGCATGCGGCCACGCCGGCTGGCACGCTGCTGCACCAGCCAATGGCCGAACTCGGAGCTGTCGGCCGCCGTCTCGCCAAGCACCGAATCGGAATCGGCCAGGTCGTGTTCGACGCCATCGGCCAGGGCCAGCGTGCCGCTGCCGACGACCACGTCCATGCCAAGCTGCTTGCGCAACTGGAACAGGCGCTGGCGCAGCGAGTTGCGCGCCGCCTCGGCATCGCTGTCAGGCCACAGCAGCGTGGCCAGGCGGGTGCGCGCGGTCGGCCCTTCCAGCGCCAGCCAGGCCAGCAGTTGCGCGTCGCGCAGCGCCAATGGCAGGCGCCTGACGCCGGGCTTGCCGAGCTTGCCGGTCTTGCTGGCCGTGCGAGCCGTGCGGGCCGTGCAGTCGCGAGCCAGCGCCAGCGCCGGCTTCGCGGCCGGGGAATCGGCAGTCATCGCTCAAGGGAGGGCATGGCACGAGGATAGCGGGCCAGGGGCTGCCGTGCGGCCGCACGCAGACGGGTCAGCGCGCTCCGCCAGGGCGCACAGCCGCATGACACGTCGGAGTTTCTGAGCCAGGCCACGGATGCGAAACCTGGGCCCATGCGCTTGAGTGGCCGAACCGTCAGTGCCTCAAGCGGGCCGCTTTCTGCGCGCCGCCACCGCCGCACCCATGGCCAGCAGTGCCAGTGCCAGCGTCTGTGGCTCTGGGACTGGGGCCACATCGCCGGGGCGCACAGCAACGGTGTACCCCACAGTGGTCTTGCCGGCGCGGAACTGGACGCCCAAGTTGGGCTGGTAGCGCCACGCGATGCTCTGATCAGACGCAGACTCTGTACCAGACCAGTAGACGGCGGACTGCACGTTGCTGAACAGAGCCAGATTGGCGATCTGTTCGGCCGTGTCGCCATTCTGGTCGAGCACGCTTTCGCCAGCCTTGTTGCCCAGGTCGGATGCAAACAGGTGGCTCATCTCGCCGCCCGTGCAGTTGGGGCCGTAGTACTCTGGCGGGAAACCGCCTCCGGGGTTGTCGCTCCAGTCACAGGTCGTATCCGACGAATTGAGCGTAGGCAGGCGCCAGTCGTCGTAGCCGCCGTAGACCAGGCCATTCGCCCAGATGCCAGCCGCGACCCAGGTCATCTTGCCGGTCGGGTCCACCCCAGCGCCGCTGTAGCCGCTGGTGTTGGCGTAGTTCATGTCCGCCAGCCACGTGATATCCCGCGTGCTGTCGTAGATCATGCCGCCCCCGCGGCTGACCAACGCAGCCTGCGCCGCACCTGCGGTGACCACCAAGGCAGCCGCAGCCACCCTCAAACCAAGCTTCTTCATGGGATGCCTTTCGAAAGTGCTGAGATGGACGGCTTGCTGGGGCGTAGCGCTCGACCGCGCCCGCCGCAACGCAAAGCCGCAAGAAGCTCAATCTGGGCGCACCGCCGCCTGCCGCCAGGCAGGCGCGCCCGAGGCGCGCTCAGTAACGCGCTTAGCGCCGCGCGCGGGCGAGCCCGGCCGCCAGCAGTCCGGCGAGCATCAGCGCGGCAGTTCCAAGCTCTGGCACTGGGGACGTCAACTCGCTGGTCACGCTGGGGTCAAGAAACGCGCCGCCGCTGGCGTTCTCAAAATGGTCGAAGTGCAGCGAGTTGATGTAGCCCCAGACGTCCACCGTGCCAGTGTTGCAGTTGGTCTGGGTTCTGACTGGGCACCTGAAACTGTCGTACACACGCACGCTGCCCAGCGGATTCAGTGCAAGCCCAGCGCTGGTTTGCAGCGTGAAGAAATCAGCCTCTTCCCGCGCGGCCTGAGCGTAAAAC
>JANNEX010000547.1:0-6086 GCA_031379155.1 Rubrivivax sp. | reverse complement strand
GTGCAAATGGCCAAGTGCAGCGCCGCTTGGCCGCTGGCGGTGCTGATGCTGCCCACACCGCCTTCCAGCGCCGCCACCCTTTCTTCCAGCACCGCGTTGGTGGGGTTGCTGATGCGGCTGTAGACGTGGCCCGAGCGTTCCAGGTTAAAGAGGCTGGCCGCGTGTTCGCTGTTTTGAAAGACGAAGCTCGTGCTCAAGTGGATGGGCACGGCGCGCGCGCCAGTGGCGGGGTCGGGCGCGGCGCCGGCGTGCAGCGCCAGGGTGTCGAAACCGGGGTCGGAATGGCCGGCCATGGGGGCTTTCAGGGCGGTGGCAAGGCGGGGATTGTGGGCTATATTGGCCCGGCCCCGGCAGCGCGGGAAACGTCGCATACCAGGCTCCACAGCACGCTCCACACCACGGCAAGTTCACAGCGGAAACAGCGCCCATGAAAGTCACTGACATCCTGCGCGTCAAAGGCAACACGCTGTTCACCGTGTCGCCCGACCAGCCCTTGATCGATGCCGTGAAAACGATGTCTGATCTCGACATCGGCTCACTCCCGGTGATGGAACACGGTGACCTGGTGGGCATGCTGACATTCCGCGAAGTCATCCAGGCCGTGGTCGGCAATGGCGGCGCCATTGGCACGAAGCAGGTGCGCTCGGTGATGGACGACGCACCGCTGACTTGCACGCCTGAAACTGAAATCGACGAAGTGCGCCGCATGATGCTGCAGCGCCACGCGCGCTACATGCCGGTGCTGGAGCGGCGCACGTTGATGGGCGTGGTGTCGTTCTACGACGTGGCCAAGACAGTCGTGGATGCGCAGGACTTTGAGAACCGCATGCTCAAGGCCTACATCCGCGACTGGCCAGCCGAAGGCACACCGGTGTCTGATAGCTGAGTTGTGCCAGCGCCGCGGCCCAGCCTGCGCGGGTCGGCGTGCCGGGGGCGGCCACTAGAATCGAGCCTCTTGCATGGGCACTCTCGCATGGGTACTCTTGCATGGGCACTTTTGCATAGGCATTCATGGCTGGCAGCACCTTCGGCGAACTGTTTTGCGTCACCAACTTTGGCGAAAGCCATGGCCCGGCGATTGGTTGTGTGATTGACGGCTGCCCACCCGGCGTGGCCTTGACCGAGGCTGATATTCAAGGCGACCTGGACCGCCGCCGTCCCGGCACCAGCCGCCACGTCACGCAGCGCAACGAGCCAGACACGGTGGAGATCCTGTCCGGCGTGTTTGAAGGCCTGACCACCGGCACGCCAATCTGCCTGCTCATTCGCAACACCGACCAGCGCAGCAAGGACTACGGCAACATCTTGGACACCTTTCGCCCAGGCCACGCCGACTACACCTACTGGCGCAAGTACGGCCTGCGTGACCCGCGTGGGGGTGGCCGCGCTTCAGCGCGCTTGACCGCGCCCATGGTGGCTGCCGGCGCGGTGGCCAAGAAGTGGCTGCTGCAAAAACACGGCACCACCTTCACCGGCTGGATGAGCGCGCTGGGCGAAATCAACATTGCGTTTGAAGACGAAGCGCAAATTCCACTCAACCCTTTCTTTGCGCCCAACGGGCCCATAGTGCCGCAGCTGGAAGCGCACATGGACGCGCTGCGCAAGGCCGGCGACAGTTGCGGCGCGCGCATAGAAGTGCGCGCACGCGGGGTGCCGGTGGGGCTGGGCGAGCCACTCTTTGACAAGCTTGACGCCGACATCGCCTACGCCATGATGGGCATCAACGCCGTCAAGGGGGTTGAAATCGGCAGTGGCTTTGGCGTGGTGGCGCAGCGTGGCAGCGAACATGGGGACGAGCTGACACGCGCCGGCTTTGCCAGCAACCACAGCGGCGGTGTGCTGGGCGGCATCAGCACCGGGCAAGACCTGGTGGTCAGCCTGGCCATCAAACCCACCAGCTCCATCCGCACACCCCGCGCCAGCATCGACCGTGCCGGCCAGCCTACCGTGGTGCAGACGCTGGGCCGCCACGACCCCTGCGTGGGCATACGCGCCACGCCGATTGCCGAAGCCATGCTGGCCCTGGTGTTGATGGACCACGCGCTGCGCCAGCGTGCGCAATGTGGTGATGTGGTGCTGCCGATTGCACCGATTGCTGGGTCGGCGCAGCGCAGCGAATGACCGGCCTGCCGCCGCTGGGTGTGCAGGCGCCTTCGTTTGCGCCTTCATTGGTGCGCTACGGTGCCTTGACTTGCTGCTACTTTGCCGCCGTCGGCTTGTTCAACCCCTACGCGCCGCTGTGGTTTGCGCAGCTTGGGTTTTCAACCTTGGTGATCGGTGGCATCGCGTCCTTGCAAAGCTGGACGCGCGTCGTCGCACCTTATGCCTGGAGCTGGCTGGGTGACCACAGCGGGCGGCGCATAACGCTGATCCGTGTGTCGTCGATGGCGGCTTTGCTGGCGTCGCTGGCGCTGTGGTTCGCGGGCTCACAGCAGGGCTTCACGCCCACGGCATTGATGTTTGCGGTGGCCGCCGCGACGGCTTTGCTGTTCGTGGCCAACAGCGGCATGGTGCCGCTGTATGAGGTGCTGCTGTCGCACCTGCTGCGCACACCGGGCGGTGGCATGGACACGCGCCGCTACAGCCGGGTGCGTGTCTGGGGCTCGGTCGGTTTCATCGTCGCCGTCAGCATTTTTGGTGTGCTGCTGGAAAAGGTGGGCATAGGCGCCTTCCCGGCCTTTGTGGTGCTCATGAACGCGCTCATGCTGGCGGCAGCCTTCAGCCTGCCAGCCAGCCACGACGAAGCCGTGCACGACGAGCCTGCACCCGCAGTGTTGCCACTGCTGCGCAAACCCGAAGTGGCCTGGTTTTTTGCCTCCATCTTTTTCACCGTGCTGGCCCACACCAGCCTGTATGCCTTCTTCTCGCTCTACCTGGTGGAGCTGGGCTACGGCAAAGGCGCGGTGGGTGCGCTGTGGGCGGTCAGCGTGGCGGCCGAGATCATCTTCTTCCTGACCCAGGCGCGCTGGTTTCCCGGTTTGAGCCCGCACGGCTGGCTGCAAGTGGTGGCGCTGGTCACTGCGGCGCGCTTTGTGGCCACCGCCGCAGGTGGCGCCTGGGTGCCACTGCTGGTGCTGGCGCAACTCACACACGCCATCACCTTTGCTGCCCACCACGCGGCTTGCATCACGCTGGTCAACCGCCTCTTCCCGGGCCGGCTGCGTGGGCGCGGGCAGGCGCTGTACACCACGCTGGGCTATGGCTTGTCGGGCGTGCTGGGCGGTGTGGGCGGCGGCTGGCTGATCTCTCACCTGGGTTTTGCCGCCGTGTTCTGGGCTGCTGCCTTGTGCGCCTTGGCAGCTTGGGGCTGTGCCAGCGCGTCGGCACGGCACGGCACGGCAACGCACGGCGAGGCACGCTAGTGGCGGTTGATCGATGGCGCCTGATCGCTTGAACAGCGCCGGCTCTGGCATGCACTTCTGACTTTAGCCGCCGCCTGGGCTGCCGAAAATGTGCGCAAGCGGGTGAGTTTCAACCCCGCATCAGAAAGTCTGTCCATGACTTCCGGGTCCAGCCACACCTTGCCTTTGCCCTTCATCAAGCCCAGCGGCCAGGCCAGTTTGCAATGCGGTGGATTCTTCAAGCACCACGGGTTCCGGGCTCCCGCTGTGCGGCCGTTTCGGTGCTTGGGTTTTGGAAGCAAGGCATGGCTGATCGCGGCCAAAAAAAGCTTGGGCTTGACCTGCGCCCAGCAAGTGCGGCCTTTGCTCGGCCAGGCCATCGAAGAGACCCTTGCCCTGGCCGGGCGCACCAATGCCATGCTGCATGAATTGATTGCCGAGCGGGTGGCGCAATTCAAATGGGCGGCGGCGTGACTCGCTGCGCCTGGGCCGCCACGCCATGAACCCGCCCACCGCCGCCGAGCCGCAAAGCCAGCGGGCCAGCGTCAGCGCCTGGGCCTGGCTGGGCACGCTCAAGCTGCGGCTGATGCTGCTCAGCGCGGCCACCATTGCGGTGTGCGTGCTGGCCACCACCACGGTGCTGCTTCACCGCGTGGAAGCGCGTGGCAAACAGGCCGTGCTGGACCTGGAAATTGACCACATGCAAAGCCTGGCCGCGCTGCTGGGCCAGCGTGTGCTGGCCATGCAGCGCATGCTGGTGGCCACCGCCAAGGCGCTGCCTGCGCGGGCCCCGTTTGAGGCCGCTGTGGCGCGCGAATTCTTGGCCGACAAACCGGGCCTGAGCGCCACTTTCGACTATCTCTTTCTGGCCGACCTGCAAGGCCAAATGCTGGCCGTGCACGACGGCAAGAAGGTGCACAGCCCGGTGCTGAACGTGGCCGGGCGAGACTACTTCATGCGCACCGTGTCGCAGCGCTTGCCAGTGGTGTCGTCGCCCATGGCCGGGCGCCTATCTCACGCGCCCATCATCATGCTCACCGCGCCCGTGTTTGGCCCGCAGGGGCAGTTGGTGGCCGTGGTGGGGGGCTCCATACGCCTGGACGCACGCAACCTGCTCGACGACTTGACGGTGCGCACGGTCGGGCGCGACGACCAGTCCTTGACCGTGGTCAGCGACGCCCAGGGTGTGGTCGTCAGTCATCCCGACCGCCGCCGCCTGGCCGGCGACGTCGGCGCCGAGCCCCGCCTGGCCTTGGGCGTAGCGCGTTGGGTGGCGCAGGGCCGGCCAGTCGAGCCCAGCGCCGACGTGCTGCATGCCGACGGCCAGTTCATTACCGTGGTGGGCGTGCCCGGCGCCGACTGGATAGTCTTTCGCGCCGTGCCCGACGACGCCTTGCTGGGCGGCCAGGCACAAGCCCGACGCGAGCTGTATGGCTGGGCCGTGGGCCTGGCCGGTGGCGGCGCCTTGCTCATCATGGCTGTGTTGACCTACTTGCTGGGGCCCCTGCACCGCCTGCGCCTGCGCGCGCAGCAAATGCACAACACCGATCTGCCGCTGGACCAGGGCTGGCCCCAGGCCAGTGGCGAAATTGGCGAGCTCAGCCAGGTGCTGCAACGCGCCCTCAAAGAGAGCGCACAACTCGGCCAGGCGCAGGCCCAGGCCATGCAGCAAATGCGTTCGGTGATGACCGCCGCGCCCATCGGCATTGGCTTCACACGCGGGCGCCTCTTTGAGCTGGTGGGTGCCGAATTCAATGCGCTGCTGGGCTGGCCCGACGGTGCTTTGGTGGGCCGGCCTGCACGCGACATCTTTGCTTCTGAAGAAGAGTACGACGGCTTGGGCCCGGCCGTGGGCGCTGCTTTTTCCGAAGGCAAACCTTACTTTGGCGAACTGCAATTTCGGCGCCGCGACGGCAGCATGTTGTGGGGTCGCCTGCAGGGCCGCCCGGTGGACCCCAAGGACTCAGCTGCTGGCACCATCTGGCTGCTGGAAGACGTGACACAGAGGCGCGCCGAACGCGAACGCCTGTCGTGGACGGCCAGCCATGACGGCTTGACGCGCTTGCTCAACCGGGCCAGTTTCGATCAGCGCTTGCTAGACTGGTTGGGTCAGGGAAAGGCACAGGCACAAGCACAGACCCAAGGCCCGGCGCAAGGCGCTCAGGTGGCCACGCTGATGCTGCTGGACCTGGACCGCTTCAAGCAAATCAACGACAGCGCAGGCCACGCCGCCGGCGACGAGGTGCTGCGCCAGGTGGCGCACGTGCTGGACGACAACGTGCGTGGCGCCGACGCCGCTGCACGCTTGGGTGGCGATGAATTTGCCTTGCTGCTGCCCGGCTGCACGGGCCATGACGGCATGCTGCTGGCCGCGCGTTTGTGCGCGCAAATTGCTGGCCTGGGCGTGCAGCACGGCGAGCGTTGGTTGGGCATTGGCGCCAGCATAGGCGTGGTCACGATGCAGCCTGGCTTGGCCATCGCGGCCGCCGACTGGATGGCGCGCGCCGACGCCGCTTGTTATGACGCCAAACACGCTGGCCGTGGCCGGGCCTGCCAGGCGGCTCCTTTGCCGACGCTGCAATTGGTGGTCAAGGCGGTGGTTTAGGGCAACCCTGATCAAGTCCCTCGCGGTTCGCGCATCCTCGCTTTGGGTGGTCTGCGGCGTTGCAAATCCTCGCCATAGCTTGGGCTATGGCTGTGGTTTGCGCCTTGCAGCCCATCCCAAATCGAGGCGCGCGCCCTCGC
>JANNEX010000518.1:0-5730 GCA_031379155.1 Rubrivivax sp. | reverse complement strand
CGAAGAATTTTTTCAGACGGCACCCTTGGGCACAGGCCAGGGTCTGGGCCTGGCCATCGTGCAGCGACTGGCGCGCTTGCTGCAATTGCGTGTGCGCCTGCACTCGCAGCCCGGGCGCGGCAGCGTGTTCATGCTCGAGGGTCTGGTGCCCACTGGCGCTGCAGGGCAGATGGCCGCTGCGGCGCGCGTGCAGATGCGCCGCCTGGCTGGCCTGCGCGTGGCGGTGATGGATGATGACGCCGATGTGCGCGACGCCACGCGCCGGCTGCTGCAACTGTGGGACTGCCGGGTGATCGACGCAGCCGATGCCGATGGGCTAACGTATCATCTGAGTGGCAGTCAGGAGACAATCCCACACGCCCTGGTGGCCGACCTGCGCCTGGCCGATGGCCGCTCAGGCCCAGCCGAGGTGCAGCGCCTCTTCACCGTCTGGGGCCGCGCCGTGCCGGTGCTGTGGATCAGCGGCGAAACCGCACCCGCTGGCCTGCGTGCCAGCCTGGACCCAGGCGCCACGGTGCTGGCCAAACCCGTCTCACCACCACGCTTGCGGGTCTGGCTGGAACAGCAGATACCTGCATCAAGCCCGCTGTCCTAACTACGAGAGTGATGGCATGAAGATACTCATCGCCGACGACCACCCCTTGGTACGCGACGCCCTGGGCCGCACCGTGTTGCTGGTGGTGCCGCAAGCCCAGCTGCTGCAAGCCCAGGACTACGCCAGCGCGGTGTTGCAACTGCAAACCGCCGCGCCGCAATTGGCGCTGCTGGACCTGCACATGCCCGGCATGGAACGCGTGGACGGCCTGCGCCGCTTGCGTTTGCAGTTCCCGCAGGTGCCGCTGCTGGTGGCGTCTGGCGAAGACGACCCGGCCGTCATCCGCGCCTGCCTGGCCGCTGGCGCTGTCGGATTCCTGCCCAAGAGCGAGCCTGCTGAAGTGCTGCAACAAGCGCTGCGCCTGGTGCTGGGCGGCGGCAGCTACATGCCGGCGCAAGCGCTGGCCGATTTGCGCCACGGTGCCGCACCGCCGCGGCCCAACGCCAGCGGCCTGACGCCGCGCCAACTGGACGTGCTGCGCTGTTTGATGCGCGGCCAGCCCAACAAGCTGATTGCGCGCGAACTGGGTTTGACCGAGGGCACGGTGAAGATCCACATCGCCGCCATCTTGCGCGTGCTGCAAGCGCGTAACCGCACCGAGGCGGTGGTGGTGGCGCGTGACCTGGGCTTGCAGGCTTGAGGGCTCGCTCGTGATATCCCCTTCGGCCTACGACATTTGAAACACGGCACGTCGCCCATGTGGGTGACGCGATAAAGCCAGGCATGGCCTAGTCTTTGGGCCATGCAAATGTTCCGCACCCCAGTGTCACCCGCCCTTGTGCGGACCAGCGTTGCGCTGTGGCTGTTGTCTGGCCTGGCCGATGTGCAGGCCCAGGTCGTGAGCCCGCCGATGGCGGTGGCCATGGTGGGCGTGTGCGGTGGGCATGCCTGCATGGCCGCGTTGCCGGCGTCGGCAGCAGTGGCGGTGAGCGTGCAGCCTCAGGCCAAACCGCCAAAGTCGCCCAAGCCG
The DNA here is from genome assembly GCA_031379155.1 of Rubrivivax sp. GTDB lineage: Bacteria > Pseudomonadota > Gammaproteobacteria > Burkholderiales > Burkholderiaceae_C > Rubrivivax. The sequence goes on along the minus strand of JANNEX010000518.1, from coordinate 4,165 downwards.
CTGAAGTCGGCCAAGTCTCGCAACCGCCTGACGCGCCGGTCGACATAAGCCGGCCTGCGCTGGCGCCGCTGCACTTTGGGCGGCAGCCAGCGCTGCATCCACACCGTGGCCATGCCGACGCGGCGCGCGGCCTTCTGGTGCACCAGCGTGTCTTCCACCAGCACGCAACTTGAAGGCGGCACGCGCAGTTTGGCAGCCACCCAGCGCAGCATGCGCGTGTCGGGCTTGGGGCGCAGGCTGCCAAACATGTGCATGTCTTCGATAGCGATCAGGCCGTCAAACAAGTGCGTGATGCCCAGCACGCCCAACACACGCCGCGCATAGGCGATGGGCGCGTTGGTGAGGATGAATTTGCGCCCACGCAGGCGCTTGAGCGCGGCAATGTCGGCCCCGTGGCCGCGCACCCGTTCCTCCAGCCCGGGCAGCAAATGCGTGTGGTGCAGGAAGTGCGCCGCGCTGACGCCGTGGTGGCGCACCAGCCCCAGCAGCGTGGCGCCGTACTTGAGCCAATAGCGGCGGCGCAGCGCGTCTGAGTCGGGCTTGCTGAGTTTCAGATTGCTTTCGATGTACTGGCCCATCGACACGTGCAACTCGCCCATGGACGCGCTGGACGCGTCGTGCAGCGTGTCGTCCAGGTCAAACAGCCAGACCCGTGGTTTTGGGCGTGGTTTTGTGGACGTGCTCACGGCGCTTGCAGCCCCACCACTTCAACACCTTCGCGCAAGGCCACTTCGTCGCCGCCGTAAATCAGCATCTGGCGCGCCACGGGTGTGGCTGCGGCTTGCAGCAGCGGCGCCAAGCGTTGCATGGGGGCCAGGAAGCTGCTGTGCATGGTCATGCCGGATTTGATTTCCACCAGTCCGACCTGTCCCGGTGGCAGACCTTGCTCCACCACCAGGTCCACCTCGTGCCCGCTGCTGTCGCGGTAGTAGTGCAGGCCCACCGGGTTGCCGTGGTGCACGGCGTGTTTGACAAACTCCATCACCACCAGGTTTTCAAACAGCGCGCCACGCAAGGGGTGGCTTTGCAGCTGGTCTTGCTGGGTGATGCCGATGAGCCAGGCCGCCAGGCCGGTGTCGCAAAAGTAGAGCTTGGGCGACTTCACCAGGCGCTTGCCCAAGTTGGCAAACCAGGGCTGCAAGCGGCGCACGATGAAGCTGTGTTCAAGCAGGCCTATCCAGGTCTTGGCGGTGGGGTCCGACACACCCGCATCGGCCGCCAGGCTATGCAGATTCAGCACCTGGCCCATACGCCCGGCGGCCAGGCGCACGAAGCGGCGAAAAGCGTCCAGTTCACGCAGGCCTATCAACTGGCGCAGGTCGCGTTCGACATAGGTGGCGAAGTAGTCGGCCAGGGCCACCGCAGGGTCCAGCTTCTGGTCGTGGATGCGCGGGTAGCCACCGGCGTGCAGCAGGCGGTCGGTGCTGTGCGGCAGGCCGGCAGCGCGCATCTCGGCCAGCGACAGCGGCAGCAGGTGCAGCAATGCGCTGCGCCCGGCCAGGCTTTGTGCCACGGCGCCCATCAGCTCAAAACTGTGGCTGCCGGTGAGGATGAAGCGGCCGGGCCTGGGGTCTTCGTCGACAGCGACTTGCAGCCACGACAGCAGTTGCGGCACACGCTGGATTTCGTCCAGCACCGCGCCGTGTGGGAACTGCGCCAGAAAGCCGGCTGCGTCACGCTGGGCAAATTCGCGCGTGTCGGGGCGTTCAAGGTTGGCGTAGGGCAGATCGGGGAAGCTGGCGCGGCACAGCGTGGTCTTGCCTGACTGGCGAGGGCCGGTGACGGTGACCACCGGCCACTGGCGCGCGCGGGCCAGCAGGGTGGGGGTCTGGGTGCGCGGAAAACTCATGGGAAGCTTAGGTTTGTGCAAATGTAAACTACTACTTCATTTTTGCAAAACCGGGGCTTTCGACACTCAGGCGGTGCCCGAAGACAGCGCGCCGCGCACCACCTCAATGTGATCGGATCATGGTTCCGTAAGCCTGGTCAGTCAGTATTTCCAGCAGCATGGCGTGCGGCACGCGCCCGTCGATGATGTGCACGGCATTCACGCCGCTCTTGGCGGCGTCCAGCGCGCCGGCAATCTTGGGCAGCATGCCGCCACTGATGGTGCCGTCGGCAAACAACTCGTCGATGCGCCGTGCCGTCAGGTCAGTCAGCAGCTCACCGGCCTTGTCCAGCACACCGCGGATGTTGGTCAACATGACCAGCTTTTCGGCCTTCAGCACGGTGGCCAGCTTGGCCGCCACCAGGTCAGCGTTGATGTTGTAGCTCTCGTTGTTTTCACCAAAGCCAATGGGGCTGATGACAGGAATGAACTGGTCGTCTTGCAGCGCCTTGACCACGCTGGGGTCAATGGCCGTGATCTCGCCCACCTGGCCGATGTCGTGCTCATAGCCTTCCTTGTCCAGCATCTTGAGCTTGCGCGCGCGGATCAGGCCACCGTCGCGCCCGGTCAGGCCCACGGCCTTGCCGCCAGCGGCGTTGATCATGCCCACGATGTCTTGCTGCACCTCGCCGCCCAGCACCCATTCCACCACTTCCATGGTCTCTTCATCGGTCACGCGCATGCCCTGTATGAAGGTGCCCTTTTTGCCGATCTTGGCCAGCGCGTCGTCAATCTGCGGCCCGCCGCCGTGCACAACGATGGGGTTCATGCCCACCAGCTTGAGCAGCACCACGTCTTCGGCAAAGTCTTGCTGCAAGGCAGGGTCGGTCATGGCGTTGCCGCCGTATTTGATGACCAGGGTCTTGCCGTGGTACTTGCGGATGTAGGGCAGGGCCTGGGCCAGGATTTCTGCCTGGTCGCGCGGGGTGATGTGCGACAGGTCGACTTCGGGGGTTGATGTCGTCGTAAGCTTGTCTGGCGTGCCCATGGTCGCGCTCCGGCGGCTGATGTATGGTGGCAGGCATTGTAGGAAGCGCTGTCGCCCTCATATGCAAGTCTCAGGAACCAGGAGGCCCTTCATGCCCAAACTCTTTGCTTTTGTTGTAGCTGCTTTGCTCAGCCTGTCGGCCTGGGCGCAAACGCCCAGCACGCCCGGTGAAGTCACCAAGCTCGACAAAGCCGGTGGCCGCGTCACGCTCAAACACGGCGAGATCAAGAACCTGGACATGCCACCCATGACCATGGTCTTTCGCGTCGCCGACACCAAGATGCTGGACAACCTGGCCGTGGGCGACCGCATCCGCTTCACCGCCGACAAGCTCAACGGCCAGTACACGTTGACCACGGTGGCCAAGGCGCCTTGATTGCGGGCTCCCCAGTGCCTGGCGCGCACAGCCACGACCTGAGCCCCTTCAAGCACAGCCACGCCTTCGCCGATGGGGGCCAGCAGCGCCGTGAACGGGCGCTGGCTTGGGTGACCCTGATCACCCTGGTCACCATGGTGCTGGAACTGGTGGCGGGTTGGTGGACGGGCTCACTGGCGCTCACCGCCGACGGCTGGCACATGGGCACCCATGCGCTGGCGCTGGGCGGTGCGGTGCTGGCCTATCGGCTGTCACTGCGCGCGGCTTCACACCGCGCCGTCAAGGGCGGCTCTGCGGGTTATGCCTTTGGGGGCTGGAAGATTGAAGTGCTGGCCGCCTACACCAGCGGCCTGGTGCTGCTGGGCGTGGCCGTGTGGCTGGCCTGGGAAGGCGTGCAGGCGCTGCGCGCGCCGCGGCTGGTGCAGTACGAAGAAGCGCTGTTGGTGGCGGTGATAGGCCTGGTCGTCAACCTGGCCAGCGTGTGGCTGCTGTCACGTGGCTCGGGCAGCGCCGACGCGCATCAGCAAGCACATGGCCACGATCACGGCCACAAACAGGGTCATGGCCACCACGGCCACGACCACAACTTCAGCGCCGCCTACTTGCACGTGTTGGCCGATGCCTTCACCTCCTTGTTGGCCATCGCTGCCTTGGTGGGTGGCGCCTGGTTCGGCCTGAGTTGGCTGGACCCGGCCGTGGCGTTGCTGGGCGCGGCCGTGATTGCGCAGTGGTCTTGGGGCATGCTGCGCAGCACCGCGCGGGCGTTGGTCGACGCCACCGAAGACCCGGCGCTGACCCAGCGCATCCGCGACCTGATTGAAGCCGACGGTGACGCCAAGTTGGCCGACTTGCATGTCTGGCAAGTCGGCGCGCAGGCCTGGAGCGCGGCGCTGGCGGTGGTGGCCGATGCGCC
>JANNEX010000494.1:0-6107 GCA_031379155.1 Rubrivivax sp. | reverse complement strand
ACGCGGCATAACGGCTGAATTGATTGACCGCATCGAATGCGACACCGCCGAAGGCATCGTGCACCGGCTGTGGGAGCCGCTGGCGGTAAAGCAGTCGCCGCCCAACGCCTACGCCGCCAAGTTCAGCATTCCTTACGCCATCGCGGTGGCACTGCTCAAAGACAACGCCGGGCTGGGTGAGTACACCGACACCCTGGCGCATGACACCACGCTGCGCAGCCTGGCCGCCAAAGTGAGCTACCGCGTCGACCCCGCCAACCCTTATCCCAAGCAGTTCACGGGGCACCTGAAAGTCACGCTCAAGGACGGCCGCGTGTTTGAACACCGCCAGGGCTTTTTCAAAGGCGGCGTTGAACATCCACTGAGCGACGACGACTTGCAGCACAAGTTTTTCGCCAACTGCGCGTATGGCGGATTGCAACGCGGCGCCGCTGAAAAACTGGCAGCGCAAGTGCACCGCCTGTTTGACGCGCCGCGCATCACTACCACCAGCTTGCAAACCTGAATGAGCGCCATCACAAAACCCGTGGCTCTGGTCAGCGGCGCCGGCCGCAACATCGGCCGCGCCATCGCGCTGAGCCTGGCTGCGCGCGGTCATGCCGTGGCGGTGAACGTGCGCAGCTCAGTCGCTGAAGGCCAGGCCGTGGCCGATGAGATAACGGCGCATGGCGGCAGCGCGCTGCTGTGTCTGGCCGACGTGGGTGATCAAGCCGCCGTGCTGGCCATGGTGCGTGCCATCACCCAAGCCTGGGGCCGCGTCGACGTGCTGGTCAACAACGCCGCCATCCGCCGTGAAGCCGACATCGAAAGCTTGAGCGCACAAGACTGGCACGACACCTTGCGTGTGGTGCTGGATGGCGCCTTCTTTTGCACGCAAGCGGCTTTGCCCTGGCTCAGGGCCTCACCGGTGGGCAGCATCGTCAACATCGGCGGCTTGACTGCGCACACCGGCGCCGCAGACCGTGTGCACGTGGTCACCGCCAAGGCCGGCCTGGTGGGCATGACACGCGCGTTGGCGCACGACCTGGCGCCGCACGGCATCACGGTCAACTGCGTCTCTCCGGGTCTGATTGACACCGTGCGCCAAGCCACCAGCGCCAGCGCCAAGCCCAAACACCATGCCGGCCACCAGACCTTGCTGGGCCGGCGCGGCACATCGCAAGAGGTGGCCGACGCGGTGCTGCACCTGGTGGGCGCGCGCTACACCACGGGGCAGGTGCTGCACGTCAACGGCGGTGTTTACCTGGGCGGATGACCATGAGCGCAGCCCATCCATCACCGCGCGTCAGCTTGGGTCACCTGCAAAGCTTCATCGCGCAAGCGCTGGAATGCCACGGCCTGCCCGCCGCCGACGCCGCCAGCGTGGGCCACCTGATGGCGCAGGCTGACCTGCAAGGCTCTGACGGCCACGGCGTCATCCGTCTGCTGCCCTACCTCAAACGTTTACGCGCGGGTGGCATCAACGTCAAACCTAACATCCAAGTGGTGCAGGACCGCGCGGCCATGGCGGTGGTCGACGGCGACAACGGCATGGGCCACCTGGTGGTGTCACGCGCGGTGCAGCTCGCCATCGAAAAGGCGCGCAGCGCCGGTGTTGCCTGGGTCGGCACGCGCAACAGCAACCACGCCGGGCCGGCATCGCTGTACGCACGCATGCCCATTGAGCACGACATGATTGGCCTGTACTTTGCCGTGGGCAATGCCAACCACCTGCCGCCCTGGGGCGGCGCCGAAATGCTGCTGTCCACCAACCCGATTGCCTGCGGCATTCCTGCAGGCAGTGAACCCGCGGTGGTGCTGGACATGGCCACCACGGTGGCGGCCTACGGCAAGGTCAAGGCCAAAGCCAAGAGCGGCGAGATGATGCCGCCGGGCTGGATGGTCGACCGCCAGGGCCAACCGCTGCTGGACCCCACGCGCGCCGCCGAAGGCTTCTTGCTGCCCATCGGCGGCCACAAAGGCTACGGCCTGGCGCTCATCGTGGGCCTCTTGGCCGGCACCTTGCAAGGCGCGGCCATGGGGCGTGAGGTGGTCGACTTCAACGCCGACCACAGCACCAAAACCAACACTGGCCAGGCCATCTTGGTGATTGACCTCAAAGCCTTTGGCGAAGTGGCATTCTTCAAGGCTGCGGTCGACACTTTGGTGCGTGACTTGCGCAACAGCGAACGCTTGCCCGGTGTGCAACGCATCTACCTGCCCGGCGAACAAAGCCATGAACGGCGCGTGGACTACGCTGCGCATGGCATTCCCCTGGTGCCAGCGCTGATGGCCGAGTTGCATGCACTGGCGCTGGAGCTTGGCATTCCACCCCTGACGGCGATAGGCAGCACACCATGACACTCACTTTGCACGTCAGCTTGCTGGCCACTTTGCTGCTGGCCATAGTCAACGCATCGGCACAAACGCAGACGCCCGTCGACTACCCCCACAAACCCATCCGCATGATCATCCCGCTGGCTGCCGGCAGCGCCGTGGACAGCGCGGCGCGCGTGCTGGTGCAGAAGATGTCGCAAGGCCTGGGCCAGAGCATCGTGGCCGAGAACATCGCTGGCGCATCGGGCCTGATCGGCGCGGACCGTGTGGCCAAAGCCGCGCCCGACGGCTACACCATCGGCGGCTTCAATGACAGCGTGCTGACCATGCTGCCGCACGTCTACCCCAGGGCAAGCTGGAACGCGCTCATCGACTTTGACCCGCTGTCGCTGGTGGGCACCATCGAATGGGGCCTGGTGGTCAAGGCCGACTCGCCTTTCAAGACGGTGGCCGACTTCATCGCCGCGGCCAAGGCCGCACCGGGCAAGATGCAGTTCGGCAGCGGTGGCAACGGCAGCCCGCAACACGTGGCCATGGTGCTGCTGGCCACGCGCGCCGGGGGCATCAAGCTGCTGCATGTGCCCTACAAAGGCGCCACGGCTGCAGCGGTGGCGGTGGCTGCTGGCGAGGTCGACGCCGCCATGCAAGGCCTGGGCACGGTGACACCCCTCTTGCAGTCAGGCCGGCTGCGTTTGCTGGCGGTGTCCACCCACAAGCGCCTGCCGCTTTACCCGAATGTGCCCACGGTGGACGAGTCGGGCCTGAAGGACTTCTTCTTCAATTCCTGGTTTGCCATGGTGGTGCCGGCGGGCACGCCCAAGCCCATCGTCGAGCGGCTGAATGCAGAAATGCGCAAGGCCCTGGCCGACCCAGAAACGCGCGACCGCATCGTCGCGCAAGGCGTCACGCTGCGCGGCAGTTCCCCGCAGGAACTGGGCACGGCCACGCAGGCGCAGTTTGAGATGTACCGCAAGCTGATCCTTGACAACGGCATCACGGCCGACTGATCAGCGAAGTCGGATCAAACAAGGTCACCAACTTTATACGTTATGCCCCACCTGCCCGCATCCTCCGCCCTGGCGCGCTTTCGTGTCATTGACCTGACGCAAGTGCGCGCCGGCCCCACGTGCTGCCGCCAGTTGGCCGACTGGGGCGCCGACGTCATACAGGTGCAGATGCCCGAACACATGCGCGGCGACGACACGCTGGGCGGGCAGGACGGCAGCGACTACCAATACACGCACCGCAACAAACGCAGCGTCACGCTCAACCTCAAAGAGCCCGAGGGCATTGCCACGCTGAAGGCATTGATCAAGACCGCCGACGTGGTGGTGGAGAACTTTCGCCCCGACGTGAAAACGCGCCTGGGCATTGACTACGACAGCTTGTCGGCAGACCACCCGCGTCTGGTCTACGCCAGCATCTCGGGCTTCGGCCAGAGCGGCCCGCTGGCCAAGCGGCCGGGCTTTGATCAGATTGCACAAGGCCTGGGTGGCTTGATGTCGGTCACCGGCCTGCCCGGCCAGGGGCCCGTGCGCGTGGGCATACCGATTGCCGATTTGTGCGCCGGCCTCTTCGCCGCGCAAGGTGTCCTGGTGGCCTTGCTGGAACGCGAAGCGTCAGGCCAAGGCCAATGGGTGCACACGTCGCTGTTGCAGGCCATGGTCAGCATGATGGACTTCCAGACCGCGCGCTGGCTCATCGACGGTGACGTGGCCACGCAGGCCGGCAACTTCCACCCCACCAGCATCCCCACCGGTGTGTACAAGGCGCGTGACGGCTACATGAACATCGCCGTGTTTGGCAGCAAGATCTGGGAGCGCTTTTGCACCACGCTGGGCGCGTCTGAGTGGATCAGCGACCCGCGCTTTGCGCACAAGGCCGGCCGCAGCGTAAACCGCGAGGTGCTCAATGCCGCCATCAATGAAAGGCTGGCGCTGCACGACAGGCACTACTGGATAGAGCGCTTCAACGAAGACGGCGTGGCTTGTGGCCACATCAACGATGTACGTGAGGTGTTTGAAGAGCCGCAAGTGCGCCACTTGGGGCTGGTGCAGGATGTGATTTCGCCGCGCCTGGGGCCACAGCGCCATGTCGGCCAGCCGGTGGTGCTGGAGCGCACCCCCAGCACGCTGGCGCGCGCGGCACCGCTGCGCGGTGAGCACACCGAAGAAGTGCTGATGGAACTCGGCCTGGCAGCGCTCGACATTGCGCAGATGAAAACGCGGGGAGTTTTTTGATGACTGATTTGACCAGTAAGGCGGACTACGCCTCAACCACGCCGCGAGTGCAGGTGCGGCTGGAAAGCGCCGCGCTGCACATCGTCTTCAACAACCCCGAAAGACATAACGCGCTCAGCCTGGACATGTGGGGCGCCGTGCCCGGCCTTCTGGCGCAGGCCGCGCAAGACCCGCGTGTGCGCCTGGTGGTTTTTTCAGGCGCCGGTGACAAAGCCTTTGTCTCGGGCGCCGACATCTCGCAGTTTGAAGACCAACGCGCCGCCAAGGAAGCCGTCACACACTACGAAGCGCTGGCCGAAAGCGCGCTTATGGCCATCCAGCACTTCGCCAAGCCCACGCTGGCGTGCATACGCGGCTGGTGCCTGGGCGGCGGCGTCAATGTGGCCATTGCTTGCGACATCCGCATTGCCAGCAGCGATTCGACCTTTGGCATTCCGGCCGCGCGGCTGGGCCTGGGCTACCGTTTTTCGGCGATGAAAAACCTTGTCGATTTGATTGGCGTGGGCGCGGCCAAAGACCTGTTCTTCACGGCACGGCGCATAGCCGCGGCCGAGGCCTTGCGCCTGGGTTTGATCAGCCGCTGCTGCGCCGCCGAGGAGCTGCCCGCGCTGTTGGCCGAGTACACCAGCAGCATTGCAGAAAACGCGCCACTCACCATCTTCGCCGCCAAGACCATCGTCGCCGAGATGCTCAAGCCTTCAGCACAGCTGGATGCCGCGCGTTGCCAGCAACTCATCCAGGCCTGCTTCGACAGCCAAGACTATGCCGAGGGCCACCAGGCCTTCATGGCCAAACGCAAACCCGAGTTCAAAGGCCAATGATGAAAGCCTATTCGCTGCGGGTGGACGGCGCGCAAACCGTGTTGCAGCTGAGTGAAGTGCCCACACCACAACCCGGCCCCGGCCAGTTGCTGCTGCGTTTGCACGCGGCCTCGCTCAACCGCGGTGAGTTCATCGTCGGCGGCCTGGTCAAAGCGGGTGCTGCCAAGCCCGCTGGCATGGAAGGCGCGGGTGAGGTGATTGCATTGGGTGAAGACGTCAAGGGCTTCAAGATCGGTGACCGCGTGATGGGCCGTTGCGCTGGCGCCTTCGCAGAGTTTGCGGTGATGGACGCGCGCGAAGCCATGCCTGTGCCCACGGGCCTGAGCATGCAAGCCGCCGCCGCCGTGCCGCTGACTTTCCTGGTCGTGCACGACATGCTGGTGCTGCAAGGCGACCTCAAGGCCCGGCAATGGCTGCTCATCACCGGCGTGTCATCGGGCGTGGGCGTGGCCGCCCTGCAAGCGGCCAAGGCCACGGGCGCACAGGTCATAGGCACGTCGGGCTCGACTGAGAAGCTGGCGCGGCTCAAGGACATGGGCCTGGACCTGGGCATTCACACGCGCGCACCTGACTTTGCCGATGCCGTGACGCAAGCCACTGGCGGCCAAGGCGTGAATCTGGTCGTCAACACCGTGGGCGGCACGCTGTTTGCCGAATGTGTGCGCTGCATGGCTTTTGAAGGTCACCTGGCCACCGTGGGCTATGTCGACCAGACACTCAAGGCCGAGAT
>JANNEX010000485.1:0-6537 GCA_031379155.1 Rubrivivax sp. | reverse complement strand
GCGCTGGTGCGCCACCATGAGGTCATCTACCCGCAATTTGCCACCCACAACGCGGGCACCATCGCGGCCATTTTGCAGTTGGCCCGCAAGGCCGGAGCGGCCTTGCCTGACGGGACCCACGCTGGCGCAGCCTTTGAGTTGCAGCGCTTGCACGGCATGGGTGAAGGCGTCTACCGCGAAGTTTTGAAGGACGGCAGCGTGCCTTGCCGCGTCTATGCACCGGTGGGCGAACACCGCGACTTGCTGGCCTACTTGGTGCGTCGGCTGTTGGAAAACGGCGCCAACTCCTCCTTCGTGCACCAGTTGGCCGACGAGATGGTCAGCGCCGAAACATTGCTGGCCTCGCCACTGGCGGCATCCAGCACACCGGCCTTGGCGCTGCCGCGCCACTTGTACGGCAGCCAGCGCGCCAATTCCAGCGGCGCCGACCTGGCCTGCCTGGCCCAGCGCGCACCGCTGGACGCCGCCGTGGCGGCGACAAAGCTAACGCCCATGTTCATGGCCAGCACTGACGACGTGCAAGCCACCATGCAGCGCCTGCACAGCGGCTTCGACGCCTGGAGCACACGCCCCTTGGCCGAGCGCGCTGCGCTGCTGCGCCAGGCGGCTGACTTGCTGGACGCACGCTTGCCCGAGTACTGCGGCTTGCTCGTCAAAGAAGCCCACAAGACCCTGGGCGACTGTGTGGCCGAGGTGCGCGAGGCAGTGGACTTCTGCCGCTATTACGCCGACCAGGCGCAGGCCCGTTTGATGGATCAAACCTTGCCCGGCCCCACTGGCGAAAGCAATGTGCTGCGCTTGCATGGGCGTGGTGTGTTTGTCTGCATCAGCCCGTGGAATTTCCCGCTCGCCATCTTTGCCGGCCAGGTCGTGGCCGCTTTGGTGGCAGGCAACACGGTGGCGGCCAAGCCGGCCGAACAAACGCCCATCGTGGCGCAGCGTTTTATCGCCTTGCTGCACGAAGTGGGCGTGCCCACCGACGCGGTGGCCTTGCTGCACGGGCTGGGCGACACCGTGGGCGCGGCGCTGGTGGCGCACGCGCACACGGCCGGCGTGTGCTTCACTGGCAGCACGCAGGTGGCGCGCATCATCAACCGCACGCTGGCGGGCAAGGACGGGCCCATCGTGCCCTTGATCGCCGAAACCGGCGGCCTCAACGCCATGGTGGTGGACAGCACGGCGCTGCCCGAACAAGTCATCGACGCTGTCGTGCAAAGCGCCTTTCGCAGCGCCGGCCAGCGTTGCAGCGCGCTGCGTTTGTTGTGCGTGCATGAAGGCATTGCCGACGGCGTGATTGAGATGCTGCACGGCGCGCTCAAAGAGTTGAGCGTGGGCGACCCGGCGCTGCTGGCCACCGACGTGGGCCCGGTCATCGACGACGAGGCCTTCAGCGGCATCAGCGCCCATGTGCAGCGCCTGCGCGGCAGCGCCACGCTGCTCGGCCAAACCAGGGTCACGTCGACTTTCCCGCGCCTGGTGCCGCCAGTGGCCTTTGAGATCAAAGCCATTGCCGACCTGAAGCAAGAAATCTTCGGCCCCGTGCTGCACGTGGTGCGCTGGGGTGGCGACGTGATGGACGTGGTGCGGCAAATCAACGCGCTGGGCTACGGCTTGACGCTGGGCATACAAACGCGCATCGACAGCCGCGCCCAGCGCATGGCTGAGGCGGCGCGCATCGGCAACGTCTACATCAACCGCAACATGATTGGCGCCGTGGTGGGTGTGCAGCCCTTCGGCGGCGAAGGCCTCAGTGGCACGGGCCCCAAGGCCGGCGGGCCGCACTATCTGTACCGCTTTTGCGCTGAGCAAACACTCACCGTCAACACGGCAGCGGCGGGTGGCAATGCGGAGTTGCTCGCGGGGCTGAGTTGATGCGTGCTGGCTAAGATGGCAGCGTCGTCACACCGGGGCCGAGCATGAAACGCCGCTTGCTGATCCGCGCCGCCTCGGCCCTGCCCTTGATGGCCCGGGCACAAGGCGCCTACCCCAACAAGCCCATCAAGTTGATCGTCGGTTTTCCGCCGGGTGGCGGCATCGACTTCACTGCGCGCACGCTTCAAGCCGGGCTTGAAGCGGCCTTGGGCCAGCCCTTGGTCATCGACTACAAGGCCGGTGCGGGGGGTGTCATTGCCGCCACCGAACTCACACGCGCTGCGCCTGACGGCTACACCTTGCTGGTGGCCAACACGGGGCCGTTTGCCATCGCGCCTTACCTGCAAGCCAAGCGCCCCTACGACCCGCTGACGCAGTTCAGCTACGTCGGCCAGATTGCGCAAACCGGCTACATCGCGGCCACGCGCAGCGAACATCCGGCCAAGGACTTGAAGCAGTTTGTCGACTGGGCCAAGGCCAACCCCGGCAAGGCCAACTTCGCCAGCGGCGGACCGGGCGCGTCCACCCACCTCAACGGCGAACTGCTCAATAGCGTGGCCGGCCTGGACTTGCTGCACGTGCCCTACAAAGGCAGCGCACCGGCCGTCACCGACCTGATTGCCGGGCAGACTCACTTGCTTATAGACGCTGGCACCGTGCTGCTGCCGCACATTGCGGGCGGGCGCCTGAAAGCCCTGGCAGTCACGGGTGACAAACGCGACCCCAACTTGCCTCACGTGGCCACGGTGCGTGAACAAGGCCTGGCCGGCATGGAAGCGGTGGGCTTCCAGGGCCTCGTGGGCCCACCAGGCCTAACGCGCGAAGTGGTGGACCGCCTGGGCAGTGAATTGCGCAAAGTGCTGGCCAGCGCCGACATCAAAGCCAAGTTCGCGGCGGCCGGTGCCGAAGTCAACGCCCGTGGCGCGCAGGAGTTTGCGGCTTACGTCAAGGGCGAGGCCGAACGTTGGTCGGCGCTGATCGCCCAGCGCGGCATCAAACTCGACTGAAGCTCTAAGGTGCAGGCAAGCTGCGCGCGTAGGCCAGCAGGCTTTGCACACGCTGGCGCACCAGGCTGGCGCGCAGTTGGGCGCGGGTGAGTGCCGATGAACTGCCAAATTCTTGCGGCGTCCATTGCTGGGCAATGAACTGCGTCTCGGCGTCACGAAACTTCAGCCACTGGCGCTGCGCCTGCACCAGGCGTTGGCGCGCTGTGCCGCTCAGACGCGCCAGCAGGCCTTGATAGGCGGCGTTGAGCTCGGCGTCGAGGAAGCGCGCCTGCTCGGCCCAGGCCGCCGCAGTTTGTGTGGCGTTGGCCTGGGCCAGGCGCTGCTGCACAGCTTGGTCACGCGCATCAAACGCTGCCACCGGGTCGGGCAGGTCGGGGTTGTCTACGGCCCAGGCTTGTCGTGCTGTGGCCAGCAGGCACAGCAAGGCCAGCAGCAGGCTGGCCATCGGCGCCTGGCTACCAAAGCGCATACACGGCCGTGGTGTAGATGGCCCATTCGCAGCGGCGGCGGTTATCCAGGCCTTTCATGACTTTGCCCTGCGATTTGTTCCAGGCCAGCCAGGCGTCTTTGAGGCTGGCATAAGCGGTGCTGGCCTTGGGGTCGTTGACCAGCTTGACGACGCTGCTGCTTTTGAAACCTGCCAGGCCGATGTTGAAGGCCAGGATGACGAGCGCGTCAAACTGGTACTGCTGCAGCCGCTGCGTCACCACGTCGCCCACGCCTTGCTCAAACGGCGCCAGGTCGGCCAGGAACAAGGCGTCGGCTGCTGCTGCCGTGAGGCCGCCTTGGTACAAAGCCCAGTCGGCAGCGGTGATCAAGTGACCATAGCCGATGGTGGCCCCGGCCACCCAGGCAGTGATGTCTTCGCCAGTCTGGTCGTCATAGGGCTTGAGGGCCAGGCGTTCGACCGCCTTGAGCAAGGTCACGCCATCAGGCCCCAGGCGCAAGGTAGACGGCGCAAAGCCCAAGGCTGTGGAGTACAGGTGCCAGGCACGCTCGGGCTTGCTGGGCACGCGGCAAAGGGGGCCGGGCCGGGGGGTGAGCGCGCGGCACAGCGTGCCTTCGTCAATGAGCACGCCGTCGTCGCCACACTGCGGTCCTGGGGTTCGAAAGCCGGCCATGACGCTTGCTCCTAATTCAAGTACATGCCCAAGTAGCGCCGACCACGGCTCACCGCTTCAGCGTCTGGGCAGGCGGCAAACCATTCGATGAGTTGCTTGCGCGCGCGTTCGCGGTCGGGCTTGCCTTCGGCCTTGTCGCGCAGCACCACTTCGAGCAGATTGTCGAAGGCGGCTGGGTAGTCATTGCCGAAGACTTGATGCGCGGCCAGCGCAAACCGCGCCTCGAAATCACGCGGGTTTGCCACGACACGCGCGGCCAGCGCGGCGGCGTCACCGGGCGGGCGGTTGGCCATGATCTGCAAGCGCTTGCGCAGCGCCGCGTCGCGGTCGCCACGTGCTTCGGTCGGTACAACGTCGAGCAGCGCGGTGGCCTCGGCCAAGGCGTCGCGCGCCATCAAACGCTCGGCAAGGTCGGCGCTGGCTTCCGGGTGGCCGGGCACCATTTGCAAGGCTTCTTGCAGCAGCGCTTCAGCGTCTTGCGGCGTGGCTTGCGCGGCTTCGGCCAGGATCTCTTGCATGGGGTCGCCGGGGGGCTGCAAGTGCTTGTCCAGGAAGGCGCGGATCTGGCCTTCAGGCAGCGCACCCGTGAACTGGTCGACCGGCCGCCCGCCGATGAACAACACCACCAGCGGGATGCTGCGTATGCGCAGCGCGGCGCTGAGTTGCGGCGCCTGGTCGGTGTCGATCTTGGCCAGCTCGAAAGCGCCGCCGTAGCTGTCGGCCAGCTTCTCCAGCAGCGGCCCCAGCGACTTGCAGGGCCCGCACCAGGGCGCCCAGCAGTCCAGCAGCACGGGCACTTGCATCGAGCGCTCAATCACGCGGGCCTGGAATTCGCCTTCGGTAACGTCGTAGACCAGGGGCTGGGCGTCTTGGGCGGGCGCCGCCGTACTGCCATACGGGTTGTGCGCCGCGAAAGGATTGTTGGATTTGTTCATGGCGGCATTGTGGCAAGACGGCGAGACGCCGGGCTTTGCGCGTCGAGTTGAGGGCCCAAGTGCTGTTTGGCAGGCAAAAAAAAGCGGCAGTCTCGCAAGACTGCCGCTCGGGTGTGGCGCCGCGCTTGGCGGCAAGCCAGACTGGGGGAATTACTTCTTGGGGGCACCTTCGCCAGCCGGGACAGCGTCGCCCTTTTTCTTGGCAGCGGCGGTTTCGGCCTTCACTTCGGCGCGCGTCTTGTCCGACTTGGCGCCGGGCTTGGCTTGCGGCATCACGCCTTCGCCAGCTTCGGTCTTGTCGCCCTTTTTCTTGGCGCCAGCGGCTTCGGCCTTCACGGCGGCGCGGGTCGTGTCCGACTTGCCAGCCGGCTTGGCTTGCGGCATCACGGCTTCGCCGGCGCCCGTGGTCTCGCCCTTTTTCTTGGCGGCGGCGGTTTCGGCCTTGACGTCAGCGCGCGCAGCAGGCGCAGCAGAGGGGGCGGCGGTCTGGGCCATGGCGCCTTGGGCGATCAGGGCTGACACGGCGGCAAAGACGGACGCGACATTTTTGAAGTTCATGCTATCTCCTAGGGGTTGGATTCGCGGTCCGTCACAAGGGATGTGAGCCCGGAGCCGCCTTTGACCGAACAGTCGGTCTGGGGGTGGAAGTAACTACAGGCGCTTGGCAGCGCTAAACGCCGGATCGTTCAAACCCGCAGCGACTGATTCTATTCGGCCGTTGGGGGCATAACGACCCACCGGGCGATTCAACGTGCCTCGGCGCAACAGCGTTGACAGCGGGCCTGCCTGGGTCTATGCAACCAAACTTGGGGGAACCCGAGAAAACCCGAACCTATGCGGTGGCCAAGCCACCCAGCGCTATTTGACCAAGCGTGCTTTGAGTTCACGCAACGCTGCCAAAGTATTGCTGACGTGTCGGCTGGGGTCCAGACTGAGGTAGCTGTAGGCCACCGTGCCCGAAGGTGCGATGACGTACGAGACACGGTTGGCGTAGTCGGACCGGTGCTGCATGGTGGCGTCAAAAGACTTGGCGATGGCCAGTGTCTCGTCCGACGCCACAGGAAACTTGCCGTTGCAGGCCTGCACCGAAAAGCGCGACAACACTTCAATGTCGTCGCGCGACACGCCCACCACGGTGGCGCCCAACGACTCGAACTGCGGAATGGCTTCGGCAAAGGCGTGGGCCTCAATTGAGCAGCCTTCTGAAAAGGCGGCCGGAAAAAAGTACAGCACCACCGGCCCCCGTGCGAGTGCTGCCGCCAGTGAAAACTGGAAGGGCTTGCCGGCCTTGGCGGCCTGGGTGGAAAAGTCGGGCGCCTTGTCGCCGACATCCAGCGCCGCCTGGGCCATGGGTGCCAGCAAACCCAGGGCCATGGCCAATAAGCGGCAAATGGCAGTTCGTTTGAAATGCATGAAAGTCTCCGGCGGCTTGATCGACTGAGTGGATATTGCCACGGGCAAGAGCGATTGCGCCATCATCGACCCCCACGCGAAGCCTGACGTTGCGTTGCACGAACGCGTGGGCGCGTGGGCGCGCAGCCGGCCGGCCTCAAGCCCATCAGGAAAAGAGCGAAACGACGATGCAAACAGTTCACGCCAGTC
>JANNEX010000482.1:0-3216 GCA_031379155.1 Rubrivivax sp. | reverse complement strand
CTGGCCGCACGCCGCCATTTTGGTGGTGGACGACGAGCCGGGCATGCGCAACTTCCTGCTCAAAACCCTGCAGCCGCGCGCCGGCCAGGTGATGGCCGCAGCCAGCGCCGAAGAGGCCGACACGCTGCTGCAAAAGCACCGCTTTGATCTGGTGATTCTGGACATCACACTGCCCGGCAAGAGCGGCATTACCTTGCTGCAAGAAATGCGCAGCCAGGGCAATGTCTGTGAGGTGGTGTTAATCACCGCCTTCGCTGACCTGGACACCGCCATCGAAGCGCTGCGCGCCGGTGCCGGCGACTTTTTGCTCAAGCCTTTTCGTGTAGCGCAGGTGCTGGGTGCTTGCAAACACGGGCTGGAACGCGCGCGCCTGAAACGCGAGAACTGGGTGCTCAAACGCGCGCTGCACCAGCGCACACCGCCTGCCGATGGACTGGTGGGCCGCAGCATCGTTGTCAAAGGCTTGCAAGCCGCGCTGCACCGCGTGGCGGCGGTGGACAGCACGGTGTTGCTCACGGGCGAATCGGGCACCGGCAAAGAACTGGCGGCGTTGGCCCTGCACCGCCTGAGCCCACGCGCTTCGGCGCCCTTTGTGCCCGTGAATTGCGCAGCCGTGTCGGCCACGCTGATCGAAGCCGAACTCTTTGGCGCGCCCGGGCGCGACGGCCTTTTTGTCTACGCCCAAGGCGGCACGCTGTTCCTGGACGAAGTGGCCGAGCTGCCGCTGCCGCTGCAAGCCACGCTGCTGCGCGTGCTGGAAAACCGCTGCATCCGCCCCGTGGGCAGCAAGCAAGAAATCCCCGTCAACCTGCGCATCGTGGCCGCCAGCAACCGGCCGCTGCGGCCCGAGGTGGACGCAGGGCGTTTTCGCGCCGATCTGTACTACCGCTTGCAGGTGGTGGAAATCACGCTGCCGCCCTTGGCCGCGCACAGAGAAGACATCCCCGACCTGGTGGCGCATTTCATCGACACGCTGGCGCCACAGATGGGCGTTGAGCCCATAGCGATCAGCGACGACGAGATGCGCTATTTGCAGCAGCACCGCTGGCCAGGCAATGTGCGTGAACTGCGCAACCTGATCGAACGTTCACTCATCGTCGGCGCGCTCAACGTCTCGGCGCTGTATCAAGGCCTGGCGCGGCCCGTGGCGCCGCGCCCAACGGCCGACGGCACCACCGACCTGCACACACTGGAAAAGCGCCACATCCTGTCGGTGCTGGAATCTGTGCAGGGCGACAAAACACGCGCCGCGCACTTGCTGGGCATTTCACGGCGCACTTTGGAGCGCCGTTGCGCCGAATGGGCGCTGCCTTGAACCTGCCGGCGAGCGGTGTGCACGGCGGCCGCTTTGCGCGCCTGTCCATCCGCAACAAGCTGCTGGCCATGGTGCTGCTGCCCCTGGTGGGCGTGCTGCCCTTGCTGGGCGCGCTGCTGCTGTGGTGGGGCAGCCAGGCGCTGGACCAGTTGCTGGTGACCAAGGTGCGCTCTGACCTGGCCGTGGCACACGGCTACTTTGACCGTGTGCTCAACCAGGTGGGGGCCAGCACCGGCGCCGTGGCCGAGTCCTTCGCGCTGCACCAGGCGCTGGCCAGCAAACCTGCCGATACGGCAGCGCTGCTGCAAGACCTGGCCGAACGCGAAAAGCTTGACTTCATGAACCTGCTGCCACCCAGCGGTTTGCTCGACAGCACCAGTGTCGAGCTGCTCGAGCCCAGCCAGCTGGCCATGCTGGGCCCGGCCCTGCAAGTGCGTGTGGCCGTACCCCTGGTGGACACGCGCAACGCCGCGCCCACCACACGCACCGTGGAAGAACGTGGCCTGGTGCTGCTGGCCACGCGCGCGGTACGCGGGCCTAACGGCCAACTGTTGGGGCACCTGCAAGCCGGTGTGCTGCTCAACCGCAACCTGCCCTTCATCGACCACATCAACGGCATCGTCTACCCCGAAGGTTCTTTACCCTACGGCAGCCGTGGCACGGCCACGCTGTTTTTGGACGACGTGCGCATCAGCACCAACGTGCGTCTGTTTGGCGGCGTCGGCGATGAACGTGCCATTGGCACGCGGGTGTCGAGCAGCGTGCGCCACACCGTGCTGGACCAGGGTGCGACCTGGCTGGACCGCGCTTTTGTCGTCAACGACTGGTATGTCTCGGGCTACCAGCCCTTGGCCGACAGCAGCGGGCGGCGTGTGGGCATGCTTTACGTGGGCATTCTTGAGCGGCCTTTCACGCTGCTGAAATACGGCACGTTGGCCAGCATGGGCGCGCTGTTTTTTGCCGCCATGGTGGTGGCGGCTATCGTCTCTTTGCGCTGGGCGGGCAGCATCTTTCGGCCCCTGGAAGCCATGGAGGCGACCATGCAAGAAGTCGAGGGCGGCGCCTTGGACGCGCGTGTGGGCGATGTCGCCAGCCACGACGAAATTGGCCGCCTGGCTGGCCACCTGGACCACTTGCTGGGTGTGATTGCCCAGAACACCCGCAGCCTGGACGCCAAGGTGGCGCAGCGCACGCAGGCCCTGGAAGCCGCGCAGCAGCAACTGGTGCGCAGCGAGAAGCTGGCCACCGTGGGCCAGCTGACGGCCAGCATCGCGCACGAAGTCAACAACCCCATCGCCGTCATCCAGGGCAACCTGGACCTCGTGCGTGAACTGCTGGGCCCGCAGCACAGCGCCACCGTGGCCCCTGAATTGAAACTGGTGGACGAGCAGATAGAGCGCATGCGTCTCATCGTGACGCAGCTCTTGCAGTTTGCGCGCCCCACTGAATTTGCCGGTTATGTCGAAAACGTCGACGCCGCCAAGGCGCTGGACGACTGCCTGGTGCTGGCCGGCCACCAGATGTCGCGCAGCGGCATACAGGTGCAACGCCACTACGCGGCCACGCGCCAGCCGGCCATCAACCGGCACGAATTGCAGCAGGTGCTGGTCAACCTCATCGTCAACGCCAGCCACGCCATGGCGCAGGGCGGCACGCTGCGCTTGGCCACGCGGGACGTGGGCGCCGACAGCGTGGAGATTGAAGTCGCCGACACCGGCGCGGGCCTGAGCGAAGAACTGCTGGCCCGCCTGTTCCAGCCCTTCGTGACGCGCCGGCCCGACGGCACCGGCCTGGGCCTGTGGATCAGCCGTGGGCTGGTGGAACGTTACGGCGGCGACTTGCGCGCTGGCAACCGCGACGACGCCCCCAACGGCGCCGTCTTCACCTTGCGGTTGAAGACG
>JANNEX010000481.1:0-9210 GCA_031379155.1 Rubrivivax sp. | reverse complement strand
CCCTACGGCATCGTCTCCGACCGCGAAGGCCACCGGGCGCAGAGCGAACTGGAGCGCTGTTGCGTGTTCCGATTCGACCCGCGCCACGGCACGCTGCGCATGGCCAGCGACTGGCTGCAGGAGCCCAACGGTTTGGCTTTTTCGCCAGATGAATCGCTGCTCTACGTCAGCGACACGTCGGCCGCGTTGCGCCCTGACGGCAGCGGACATCACCACATCGTGGCCTTCGATGTGGTCAACGGCCAGGACCTGGCCAACCCGCGGGTTTTCGCGACGGTCGCGCCCGGTCTGCCCGACGGCTTCAGGCTCGATCACCACGGCTTCGTCTACACCAGCAGCGCAGACAGTGTGCAGGTCTATCACCCTGGGGGCGCGCGCATCGGCCGCATTGCGGTGCCCGAAAAGGTCGGCAACCTGACTTTCGGCGGTACGTTGCGCAATGAGCTGTACATCTGCGCCAGCACGTCGCTGTACCGCATCCGCCTCAACACCTGCGGGGTGCAGCAGCCATGAGCGAGACTGGCTGGTGGCTCTGGTTGATGCAGCCGCTTTCAGGCGCGACGCAGCATGCGCTGGAAGGCTGGGCCTATTGGCATGGCCGCCTCATGGTGCTGGCCTGGGGCCTGCTGCTGCCGCTGGGCGCCTTGATGGCGCGTTACTGGAAAGCGCGGCCCGGTGGTGCCGGGCCCGAGCGGCTGGACCCCAAGGCCTGGTGGCACGCGCACCGGCTGCTGCAGTACGGCGGCAGCGCGCTGATGGTGCTTGGCCTGGTGCTGGTCTGGGGCCGCGCAGGCGGCGCCACGCTGCTGGCGCAGTGGCATGGTGCACTGGGTGGGTGCCTGGTCGCACTGGGCGGGTTGCAGTTGCTGGGCGGCTGGCTGCGCGGCAGCAAGGGCGGGCCGGCGGCAGCTGCGCTGCGGGGCGACCACTACGACATGAGCCCGCGCCGCCAGCGCTTTGAGCGGCTGCACAAGTCCATGGGTTGGCTGGCGGTGGGGCTGTCGGTGGCCGTGCTGCTGCTCGGCCTGGCGGTGGCCGACGCGCCGCGTTGGATGCTGCTGTCGTTGCTGGTGTGGTGGTGCGCGCTGGCGTTGTGCGCGGCGCTCTGGCAGCGGCAGGGCCGGTGCCTGGACACCTACCAGGTCATCTGGGGCGCAGACCCAGCGCACCCGGGCAACCGCTTGCGCCCCATTGGTTGGGGTGTGCGGCGCTGGTCCTCGCCGCACACCGGAGCCCGACCATGACTGCCGGCCTTGAACTGCGAGGCATCGTCAAGCGCTTTGGCGATGTCACGGTGGTGCAGCAGCTGGACCTGTCCATTGCCGAGGGCGAATTCGTCGTCTTGCTGGGCGAATCGGGCTGCGGCAAGAGCACCACGCTGCGCATGATTGCCGGGCTCGAGGATGTCAGCGAAGGTCAGGTCTTCATCGGCGGGCGCGACGTGACGCAGGCGCAGCCGATGGCCCGAGACATAGCCATGGTGTTCCAGAACTACGCGCTGTACCCGCACATGGACGTGGCGGCCAACATGTCTTTTTCGCTGCGCATGGCGGGCCGGCCATCGGCAGAGATCAACGCCAAGGTGCAGGCCGCCGCGAAGGTTCTCAACATCGAAGCGCTGCTGACGCGCAAACCCAAGGCGCTGTCGGGCGGTCAGCGCCAGCGCGTCGCCATCGGCCGCGCCATCGTGCGCGAGCCGCGTGTCTTCCTCTTCGATGAGCCGCTGTCCAACCTGGACGCCAAGCTGCGCGGCCACATGCGGGCAGAACTGGCGCTGTTGCATGAACGCCTGGCCAAGACCACGGTGTACGTCACGCACGACCAGGTCGAGGCCATGACGCTGGCTTCGCGCATCGTCATCTTCGACAAGGGGCGCATCCAGCAAGTGGGCGCGCCCACGGCAGTGTTCATGCGCCCGGCCAGCCGCTTTGTGGCGGGCTTCATCGGCACGCCGTCGATGAATTTCTTCGACGCCCGCACGGCCGCGACAGCCGGGGGCTTGCGTTTGCAGGGCGCCGGCTTCGACTGGCCCGCGCCGCCCTGGTTTGCGGCCCTGGCGCCGGCTGCCGGGCGGCCTGTCACGGTGGGTCTGCGCCCGCAGGCCTTTCGGGCAGCAGGCGCTGCCGACACAGGCAGCGCCATGCTGACCCTGCAGGTGGACGTGGTGGAGTACCTTGGCACCGAAAGCCAGGTCATCGGCCGGGTCATGGACGTGGGCGGCGCAGCAGGCGCTGGCGGCAACATGCTGCGCGTCACTGCCACCCTGCCTGGCAACGCCCACGGCTTGCAGCACAGCAGTGCGGCGCTGACTTTCCACCCCGAAGACATGCACCTTTTCGACACCGGGCAGGGCGCGACGTTGCGCCCGCGCACCTGAGCCTTACACCGCAGTAGCCAACCGCAGTAGCCAACCACAGCAGCAGGAGATAGACATGCAACGCAGAGACCTCTTGAAGAGCAGCGCTCTCACCGTGTTCGGTTCCGGGTTGCCGGTGTCCGGTGCACTGGCACAGAACCGTTATGCCAAGTATGCCGGGCAGACCGTCACCATCAATATCCCAGCCCATCCGCACTATGACGCGATGGCCAAGATTCTGGCTGATTTCACCAAGGAAACCGGTATCAAGGTCGAAGTCGACAAGCTTGCCATCGGCCGCCTCAAAGAGAAGCAGTTGCTGGAGATGGCCAAGCCGCAGGGCGACTACGACCTGGCCTGCTACATCGTGATGTGGAAGACCGAGTACGTGGCGAAGAACCTGGTGCTGCCGCTGGAGCCCTTCTTTGCCAACGCCGCGCTGGCCGACCCCGCCTACGACATGAAAGACATCATCCCCATCTACTTGGAAAACCTGGGCCTGGTGGGCGGCCCCAAGGGCTACCTGGCGGGGCCGGGTGCCAAGCTCTATGGCCTGCCCTACGGGGCCGAGACTTCGGTGCTGGCCTACCGGCGCGACATCTTCGCCAAACACGACCTGGCCGCGCCCGAAACCTATGAGCAGTTTGCCAAGGCCTTGCGCACGCTGAAGGACAAAGAGGGCATTGGCGCGCTGGCGTCGCGCGGGCAGGCCGGCCACCAGTGTGTGCATGCCTGGTTGTTGCATCTGAACCCTTTGGGCGGTGGCATCTTTGACGATCAATGGAAGCCGCGCTTCAACGACGCCAAGGGCGTGGCGGCGCTGAAGTTCCTGCAAGAAGTGGTGGCCACTGGCCCGGCCGGCATCCCGGGCTACGGGCAGGGTGAGTCCAACACCGCGTTCTTGCAGGGGCAGGCCGCGATGTACCTGGACTCCACCTCCATCGCCGGCGTGGTGAAGGACCCGGCACGCAGCAAGGTGGTGGACAAGGTGAGCTGGGCGCTGCACCCCGCGGGTGCGCGCCGCGCATCGCAATCAGGCGGGCTGGGCCTGACGATTCCAAAGAACGCCAAGAACCCCGACGCAGCATTCCTGCTCTTGCAGTGGCTGACCAGCAAACAGCAGGACAAGGCCGTCACCAGGCTGGGCGGCGCGCCGATGCGCAACTCCACGATGGTCGACGTGGACATCGTGCGCCAGTACCCCGAATTCATCGTCTTCAAGGAAGCGCTCAGGTACAGCGCGCCTGACTGGCGGCCGATCATTGCGGTGTGGGACAAGATCAACGTCCAGGCGCTGGGCGTGGGCATCAGCGAAGCGTTGACCGGCAAGAAGACGGCCGAAGTTGCACTGAACGATCTGGTCGCGCCAGTGACCCAGATCATGCGCGAGGCAGGGTACAAGATTTGATCTCGCGACCCGGATCGACGCCATGAGATCGCCGCGCTGGGTGCCGCTGTTCTTCATCGGACCGGCCGTGCTTGTGATGGTCGTGGCGTGCCTGTACCCGGTGCTGTCCGCGTTCCGGCTCGGGCTCTACGACTGGAGCATGGGCACACCCTGGAGCAGCGCGCGCTGGGTGGGCCTGTCCAACTTCGTGTCGGCCTTTGGCAACCCGCGGGTGTGGTCGTCGCTGGGCACCACGCTGATTTTTGCGGCGGTCTGCGTCAGCGCGGAGATGGTGCTGGGCATTGCGCTGGCGCTGGCACTGGAAAAACCGGTGCGCGGCACGGCGCTGTTCCGCACGCTCTTCATCCTGCCAATGATGATCGCGCCCATTGCCGTGGGCCTGGCCTGGCGCTACATCTTCGATTCGCAGTTCGGCCTGGCCAACGCGCTGCTGGCGGCGGTGGGCATCACCGGCCCCAGCTGGCTGGCCCACCCGACGCTGGCTTTTGTCGCCATCGTGGTGGCGGACATCTGGCAGTGGACGCCTTTCGTCTTCATCATGATGGTGGCTGCGCTGGCGAACGTCGATGCATCGGTGATTGAGGCTTCACGCATCGATGGTGCGCGCTGGTGGCAGATGACCTTCAGGGTCAAGCTGCCTATGGTGTTGAACGTCATTGCCATCACGCTGATGATGAGGTTGATCGACGCCTTCCGGGTGCTGGAAGTGGTGTACGTGCTGACCTTCGGCGGTCCTGGCGACAGCACCGAAATCCTGGCGCTGCACATTTACAAGACGGCCTTCGTCGGCCAGCAACTGGGCGTGGCGGCTGCCGTGTCGATGTTGCTGCTGGGGGTGGTGCTGCTGTTGTCCTGGGTCGCCTTGCGCCTGTCCAATCCGCTGAAGGACGAAACATGAGAAGGCCGCCGCTGTGGGTGGCTGCGCACTACGGCATGCTGTGCCTGCTGGCGTTGCTGTGCGTGGCGCCCATCGTCGTCATCTTCATCACCAGCCTGCGCCAGCAGGTGCAGATCTTTGGCGAGCCGCTGAACTTCCTGTTCGTGCCGACGCTGGATAACTACCGCGCCGTGCTGCAAGAAGACAAGTTCGACCGCTACCTGGTCAACAGCTTGATCGTTGGTATTTCTTCCACGCTCATCACGCTGCTGCTGGGCTGCATGGCGGCGTATGGGCTGGCGCGTTTTCGCTTCCCGGGCCGCAAGGCGGTGGCCTGGGTGACGCTGGTACTGCGCACGGTGCCGCTGGCGGTGCTGGCGATACCGGTGTTCCTGATCTGAAATGAATGGAAGCTGGTCAACAGCCTGACGGGCCTGGTGCTGTTGTACGTGGCCGTCAACCTGCCTTTCACCATCTGGCTGCTTTACGGTTTTGTTCTGCAAGTGCCAATCGAACTGGAAGAGGCCGCTGCCATCGACGGCTGCGGGCCGCTGCGGGTGTTCACCAAGGTGCTGCTGCCGCTAATGGCGCCAGGCCTGGCGGCGGCGTCGATCTTCACGTTCCGCATCGCCTGGAACGAGTTCATCCTGGCCCTGGTGCTGACCGACCGCCAGACGCGCACGCTGCCGGTGGCTGCTTCGCTCTTCATCACCGACATGGGCGTGGACTGGGGCAAGGTGATGGCGATGGGCAGTCTGATCGCGATCCCGCCGCTGATCTTCACCTTTGTGGCGGCGCGGCAAATCATCAGTGGCTTGACGGCGGGTGCAGTGAAAGGCTGAAAGCCACAGCCCCCGGCGTGACCGCAACGGGTTTCCACGCAGGGCAGGCCACGCCAATCGTCATACCATAGAGCCTCGGGGCTGGAAGATGCCCACAGCGCCAGATGCCCATCCACCCTGAAGGAGACGACCCATGCTTTTGAAGAAGATCGGTGTGGCCAGCGCCTTTGTGGCCGCTGGCCTCTTCGTTGCCGGCCCAGTGCTGGCGCAAGACACACTCACCGTGTGGTGGGCCAAGGGCTACTACAAGGGCGAAGACGATGCGCTGTTTGCGGCCATCAAGAAGTTCGAGGCCAAGCACCCCAAGATCAAGGTCGACCTCAGCCTGTACGCACCGCAAGAAGCCATTCCCAAGAGCGTGGCTGCCATGGACGCGGGCACGCCGCCCGATGTGTCCTACGCCGACGTGTACGACTTCCAGGTGGCGGCCAAATGGGCCTATGAAGGCAAGCTTGAAGACCTGACCAGCCTGATCGACCCGCTGCGTGCCAAGTTCGAGCCGCAGGCGTTGAGCACCACCTTCCTCTACAACAACACCACGCAAAGCCGCGCCTACTACGCCTTCCCCATCAAACAGCAGACCATGCACATCCAGTACTGGAAGGACATGCTGGCTGACGCGGGCTTCAAAGAAAGCGACATCCCCAAAGACTGGAAGGGCTACTGGAACTTCTGGTGCGAAAAGGTGCAGGCGGGTTACCGCGCCAAGTCGGGGACACGCGCTTATGGCACGGGATTCCCGATGGGCGTGGACTCGAGCGATTCCTTCTTCTCTTTCCTGACTTTCATGGACGCGCACAACGTCAAACTGGTCAGCGATTCTGGCAAGTTGCTGGTCGACGACCCCAAGGTGCGTGAAGGCCTGATCAACGCCGTCACCGACTACACCTCGGTCTACACCAAGGGCTGCACGCCGCCATCGTCCACCAGTTGGAAGGACCCCGACAACAACGTCGCCTTCCACAACAAGACGATTGCGATGACGCACAACGCCACCATCTCCATCGCCGCCAAGTGGCTGGATGATTCCAACAACGCCACCCTGACCGAGGCGCAGCGCGCCACGGCCAAGAAGAACTACACGGAACTCATCGCCACCGCCGCTTTCCCCAGCAAACCCGACGGCAGCAAGATGACCTACCGCGCTGCCGTGAAGGTGGGCGTGATCTTCAAGGACAGCAAGAACAAGGTGGCAGCCAAGCAGTTCGTGTCCTTCATGCTGGACGAAGCCAACCTAACGCCTTATGTGGAAGGATCACAGGGCCGCTGGTTCCCGGTGACCAAGGCGGCGCAGCAAAGCGCGTTTTGGAAGAGCGATCCGCACCGCACGACGGTCTACAACCAGTTCATGGCTGGCACCACGTCTTTCGAATTCACCAAGAACTACAAGTTCACGGTGCTGAACAATGAAAACGTGTGGGCCAAGGCGATGAACCGCGTGCTCAACGAGAAGGTGCCGGTGCCGCAGGCCGTGGACGAGATGATTGCGCGCATCAAAGCCGTGGCGAATTAATGGCCCCCCCCCGGAGCGCCTTCGGCGCCTCCCCCCCAGGGGGGCGGGCGCTGGCGGCCTGGCAGAGCCAGTTCCGCGGCGCCTGCTTGATCGTGGCCTTGGCGCTTCGCGCGGCCGGTTGAGATGGCGGCCGCCACGATTGGCAGCGCTTCGTCGCGCCCCAAGAAGGCGCTGACGCAGTATGAGTTCTGGGGCCGCATGCTCGTGCTGCCCTATCTGCTGATCTTTGTGGTGTTTGTGCTTTACCCGGTGTGTTATGGCCTGTGGCTGGCGCGACATCCGGCCAGTTATGTGGCGCTGGCTGATGACCCCATCTTCTTTCGCACGGCCATCAATACCGTGGTGTTCCTGCTGGTCGCGGTCAATCTGAAGATGATCGTTGCGCTGGGGCTGTCGGGGTTTTTTGTGCAGACGCGCTGGTGGATCAAGGTGCTGTCGGTGCTGTTCATCTTGCCCTGGGCGGTGCCGTCGATTCCCACCATCTTGTCGGTGCGATTCATGCTCAACCCCGAATGGGGCGTCATCAACACCACCTACTTCCGCATGACGGGGCTGGACGGGCCCAACTGGCTGAATGACCCTACGCTGGCGCTGAGCTTTTCCATGCTCATGCACATCTGGAAGAGCTTGCCTTTTTGGACCTTGATTCTTTTGGCGGGCCGCTTGGCCATACCCACTGAACAGTACGAAGCCGCCAGTGTGGACGGCGCCACGCGCTGGCAGAAGTTTCGCTTCATCACCTGGCCTTCGATGATGGGGCTGTACTTCACCAGCAGCATTTTGTCGCTGATCTGGACGCTGGGTGACTTCAACAGCGTCTACCTGCTCACCGGTGGTGGCCCGGCCGATTTGACGCATGTGCTGGCCACTTTGGGCATTCGCTATTTGCGGCTCGACCAGGTGTCACTGGCCATGGCCTCCATCGTCGTGGCTTTGCCTTTTGTGCTGCCGCTGGTTTTTGTGATGATGAAGCGGCTGAGCAAATAGCACGCCATGAAACGCAAAGCCATCATCAATGAAGCGCAGTTGCTGCTGGTGGGCATACCGGTGCTGCTGTGGACGCTGATTCCCGTCTATCACATGGTGTTGTTTGCCATCTCGCCGCGTGACTCGGCCACGTCCGGACGGCTGTGGCCCACGCACCCGACGCTGGACAACTTCCGCATCGTTTTCCAGCAAAAGCACCTCTACCTGGAACACTTCTGGCAGCAGTTAGGTAACTCGCTGATGGTGGCGGTGGCGGTGGGCCTCATCACATTGTTCATCGCCACTTGCGCGGCCTTTGCCATCAGCCGCCTGAAGGTGCGCGGCGGCCGCACGGTGATGAACATGGCGCTCTTCACCTATTTCATTCCGGCGGCGTTTTTGGCTGTGCCCATGTACAAGACCATGGCCAACTACGGCCTCATCAACAACCGCTGGAGCCTCGTGCTAGCCATGGTGACCATCGCGTCGCCGTATTGCATTTGGGTGCTCAAGCAAGCCAGCGACAAACTACCGTGGGAACTGGACGAAGCCGCGCGCATTGACGGCGCCACGCCGCTGCAACTGTTCCGCCTGGTCTATATGCCGCTGATGGTGCCCAGCCTGGTGGCGGTGGGCACCTATGCCTTGCTGCTGGCCTGGAACGAATACCTCTACGGCTTTTTGCTTCTCAGCAAAGAGACCGACCTGACCCTGGCCGTCGCCCTGGGCAACTTCCTGGGCGCCGACGATTCGCCGTGGGAGCTGCTGATGGCCACCGGCGTCATCTACGCGCTGCCGCCAGCCGCCATCTACTACGCCTTCAAGCGCTACATGGTGTCAGGTTTGACTGCTGGTGCAGTCAAAAGCTAACTGGGCAAAGACATGGCTTCCGTTTCCTTCAAGAACATCCACAAGGCCTACGGCAAGGTCAAGGTCATTCACGGCATTGGCTTTGACATTGCCGACGGTGAATTTGTCGTGCTGGTGGGCCCCAGTGGCTGCGGCAAGAGCACTTTGTTGCGCATGCTGGCGGGGCTGGAGGACATCAGCGGCGGGGAAATCTTCATCGATGGCAAGGTGGTGAATGACCTGGAAAGCAAGGACCGCGACATTGCCATGGTCTTTCAAAGTTATGCCCTCTACCCGCACATGACCGTGCGCGACAACATGGGCTTCAGTCTGCGCCTGCGCAAGGCCGACAAAGGCACCACGGATGAGCGGGTGGCCAAGGCCGCCAGCATCCTCAAC
>JANNEX010000479.1:0-2276 GCA_031379155.1 Rubrivivax sp. | reverse complement strand
AACGACGTTTATGGCCACCTCAACAACGTCGTTCACTACAGCCTGTTTGACACGGCAGTGAACCGCTATCTCATCGAAGCTGGCCTGCTGGACATCTACGGCGGCGCAGTGATTGGCCTGGTGGTGCACACGCAGTGCCACTACTTCAGCAGCCTGGCTTTTCCGCAGACCGTGCATGCCGGCCTGCGTGTCGAACACCTGGGCCACAGCAGCGTGCATTACGGCCTGGGCTTGTTTGCCGACGATGCCGATTTGGCAGCAGCCGTGGGCCAGTTCACGCACGTCTATGTCGACCGCGCCACCCGCAAGCCGGTGGCGCTGCCTGACCCGCTGAGAACGCGCCTTGAAGCCCTGACAATGAAGCCATGAGCCTGCGCCAAGAAACCATCAGCCCCCAAAGCACGGCAGCCGTTGACGCTGCCATCACCACCCGCCACTCGATCCGCGCCTTCTTGCCGACGCCGGTGCCGCGTGCGGTGATCGAAGAGATTCTTGCAGTCGCCGCGCGTGCGCCATCGGGCACCAACACACAGCCCTGGCACGTGCATGTGCTGACGGGCGCGGCCAAGCAGGCGCTATCAAGTGACATCCGCGCCGCCTATGACGACCCAGAAGAACGCGCGCGCCACACCGAGCCCTACGCCTACTACCCCACGCAGTGGAGCAGCCCCTACATCGACCGCCGCCGCAAGGTTGGCTGGGACCTCTACTCGCTGCTGGGCATAGGCAAGACCGACAAGACGCGCATGCACGAACAGCATGCGCGCAACTACGCTTTTTTTGACGCGCCGGTGGGCCTGATCTTCAGCATCGACAGCGTCATGCAGCAAGGCAGTTGGCTGGACTACGGCATGTTTTTGCAGAGCCTGATGGTGGCCGCGCGTGGACGTGGCCTGGACACCTGTCCGCAAGCCGCCTTCACGCAGTTCCACCGCATCATTGCGCGCCACTTGAACCTGCCGCAGGGTCGCACCGTGGTGTGTGGCATGTCGCTGGGTTTCGCCGACCCGGCAGCGGTGGAAAACACGCTGATCACCGAACGCGAACCGGTCGCAGGCTTCGCCACTTTCGTGGAGTAGACCTTGGCTGTTGAATTCATCCTATTCGCGTGCGTGCTGGCCGGCGTGGCACTGTTCCACCGCCACACGCTGGCCATTGCTGTGGGCGGTGCGCTGACCATCGCTACCTACAAAGTCCTGTTCTCGCCCTTCAAAACTGGCGCGGGCCTGGCCGGCTTGGCGGGCCATCTGGGCCACGAATGGGTGATCCTGGTCAACCTGCTGTTGCTGCTGCTGGGCTTTGCCTTGCTGGCCGACTTGTTCGAAAAAAGCGAAGTGCCCGCCGTGCTGCCGCGCTTCATGCCTGACGACTGGAAAGGCTGCTTTGTGCTGCTGGCCGCGGTCTTTGTGCTGAGCAGTTTTCTCGACAACATTGCGGCAGCCATGATAGGCGGCGCCATTGCGCACACCGTGTTCAAAGGCCGTGTGCACATCGGCTTTTTGGCCGCCATCGTGGCCGCGTCCAACGCCGGCGGCGCCGGCAGCGTGGTGGGCGACACCACCACCACCATGATGTGGATTGCCGGCGTGTTGCCGCAAGAAGTGCTGGAGGCTTTCATCGCCTCATCGGTGGCGCTGGTGGTGTGTGGCATTCCTGCGTCGCTGCAACAGCACGCCTACCAACCGATACAGAAAGACGCTGACAGCAGCGCGCATATCGACTGGGTGCGGGTGGCCATTGTCATCTTCATTCTGGCGTTAGCTATTGTGGTCAATGTGATTATCAACACCCGCTTCAACAACCTGGCCGACAGCTTCCCCTTCCTGGGCGCGGCGGTCTGGGTGGCCATCCTGGTGACGGTGGCGCTGCGCACGCCCAACTGGGGGCTGCTGCCGGGGGCCACGAAGGGCTCGATCTTTTTGCTCTCGCTGGTGCTGTGCGCATCGATGATGCCAGTCGAACAACTGCCCGCTGCGTCGTGGCAAACGGCCTTCGCGCTGGGCTTCACGTCGGCCGTCTTTGACAACATTCCGCTCACCGCGCTGGCGCTCAAACAAGGCGGCTACGACTGGGGTTTTTTGGCCTACGCCGTGGGCTTTGGCGGCTCGATGATCTGGTTCGGTTCGTCCGCCGGTGTGGCGCTGTCCAACATGTACCCACAGGCGCGCTCGGTGGGCCAGTGGCTGCGCCACGGCTGGCATGTGGCGCTGGCTTACGTGGTCGGCTTTTTTGTCATGCTGGTGCTGATCGGTTTTCACCCGGGCAGCGTGCTCAAA
>JANNEX010000445.1:0-2242 GCA_031379155.1 Rubrivivax sp. | reverse complement strand
TGATCATCGTGGCCACGTCCACGCCCGACATGATCTTTCCGTCCACGGCCAGCATCTTGCAGCACAAGCTGGGCGTGTACGGCTGCGCGGCCTTTGACATGCAAGCCGTGTGCTCGGGATTCGTCTACGCTTTGACGGTGGCCGACGCCATGATCAAGAGCGGCGGTGCGCAGTGCGCGCTGGTCGTGGGCGCCGAGGTCTTCTCACGCATCCTGGACTTCAAGGACCGCACCACTTGCGTGTTGTTTGGCGACGGCGCCGGCGCCGTGGTGCTGGAAGCCAGCGCCGCGCCCGGCATCCTGGCCACGGACTTGCATGCCGACGGCCGCTACCTGGGCATTCTGTGCACACCGGGCACGGTGGCTGACGGCAAAGTGGTGGGCCAGCCTTTCTTGAAAATGGACGGCCCGGCAGTCTTCAAACTCGCGGTGGGCGTGCTGGAAAGTGCCGCCCGCGCGGTGCTTGAAAAAGCCGGCCGCAGCGCGCAAGACCTGGACTGGTTGATTCCGCACCAGGCCAACATTCGCATCATGCAAGGCACGGCCAAGAAGCTGAAATTGCCACTGGACAAACTGGTGGCCACGGTGGACGAACATGGCAACACCTCGGCCGCGTCGGTGCCGCTGGCGCTGGACGTGGCGGTGCGCAGCGGCCGTGTCAAACGCGGTGACACGGTGATGCTCGAAGGCGTGGGCGGTGGCTTCACCTGGGGCGCGGTGCTGCTCGATTTCTGAGACATGACAGGACGCCACTCCATGCCCGCATTTGCATTTGTTTTCCCCGGCCAGGGCTCGCAGTCCGTGGGCATGCTCGACGCCTGGGGCGACCATGCCGCTGCGCGCGCCACGCTGCACGAAGCCTCGGCAGCGCTGGGCGAAGACATCGCTCAGCTCATCCACGCTGGCCCGAAAGAAGCATTGGATCTCACCACCAACACGCAGCCGGTGATGCTCACCGCAGCCATCGCCTGCTACCGCGCCTGGCGTGCCGAAGGCGGCGCAGAACCGGCGGCCGTGGCGGGCCATTCGCTGGGCGAATACAGCGCCTTGGTGGCTGCGGGTGCACTGAGCCTGGCCGACGCTTTGCCGCTGGTGCGCTTTCGCGCCCAGGCCATGCAGCAAGCCGTACCCGTGGGCGCGGGCGCCATGGCAGCAATCCTTGGGCTGGAGGCAGCGCAGGTGCGCGAAGTCTGCGCTGCCGTGGCGGCTGAGAGCGGCCAGGTCGTGGAGCCCGCCAACTTCAACGACCCCAGGCAAACCGTCATCGCCGGCAGCAAAGCGGGTGTGGATCTGGCGTGCGAACGTTTGAAGTCAGCGGGTGCCAAACGCGCTTTGCTGCTCGCCGTGTCGGCGCCTTTTCATTCGTCGCTGATGAAGCCGGCGGCATTGGCGCTGCGCGACAAACTGGCCACGGTGAACATCAGCGCACCCAAGATTCCCGTTGTCAACAACATCGATGTGGCGGTGCAGACTGAGCCCGACGCCATCCGCGACGCACTGTTCCGCCAAGCCTTCGGGCCCGTGCGCTGGGTGGAGGTGACGCAAGCGCTGCGCGCGCGCGGCCTGACGCATGTGCTGGAATGCGGCCCGGGCAAAGTGCTGTCGGGTTTGGTCAAGCGCGTGGACGCCGAGATTCAGTCGCTCACTGTGCTTGACCCGGCCAGTCTGGCGGCGGCCAAGGAGATGCTGGCATGAGCGAAGCACTCGCAGCACAAGCACCGCAGGTCGCCCTGGTCACTGGCGCTTCACGCGGCATTGGCCGCGCCATCGCCAAGGCCTTGGCCGACGCCGGCTTTCGGGTTGTGGGCACGGCCACCAGTGACAGTGGCGCAGCGGCCATCACCGAAGCACTGGCCGCGCAAGGTGGCAAAGGCATCGTGCTCAACGTCACCGACGCACCGGCACTCGACGCCGCCATCGATGGCATCGCCAAGGAATTTGGCGGCCTGCATGTGCTGGTCAACAACGCCGGCATCACACGCGACACGCTGTCCATGCGCATGAAAGACGACGACTGGGATGCCGTCATCGACACCAACCTCAAGGCCGTGTTTCGCGCCTGCCGCGCCGCCACCAAGCCCATGATGCGGCAGCGCTATGGCCGCATCATCAACATCACCTCGGTGGTGGGCGTGAGCGGCAACGCGGGCCAGGCCAACTACGCCGCCGCCAAGGCCGGTGTCGCCGGACTGACTCGATCACTGGCGCGTGAACTGGGTGCGCGCAACATCACCGTCAACTG
The DNA here is from genome assembly GCA_031379155.1 of Rubrivivax sp. Lineage (GTDB taxonomy): Bacteria > Pseudomonadota > Gammaproteobacteria > Burkholderiales > Burkholderiaceae_C > Rubrivivax. Next base: position 1 of record JANNEX010000445.1, on the reverse strand, counting down.
C
>JANNEX010000419.1:0-8695 GCA_031379155.1 Rubrivivax sp. | reverse complement strand
GCGCTGTACTGCTTTGCGCAAGGCAAGCTTGAGCGCAAGGCGGGTGATGTGACGGTCAGCAACGGCCTGGCTTTCAGCCCCGACGGCCGCACGCTGTACTGGGCCGATACGCCGCAGCACCGCGTCATGGCCTATGACTTTGAGCCCGGCGCGGGTGCGATGTCTAACGCGCGAGTGTTGCGGCAGTTCGAACCCAAAAAAGCCGGACAAGATTTGTCGAGCTATGGCGGCCGCCCCGACGGCGCCGCCATGGACTCAGAAGGCGCCTACTGGTGCGCGATGTTCGAAGGCCAGCGCCTGCTGCGCATCGCGCCCAGCGGCCAGATCCTGCAAGAACTAAGGCTGCCGGTGCGCTGCCCCACCATGCCGTGTTTTGGCGGCGCTGACTTGCGCACGCTCTACGTCACCACCTCGCGCGAAAAGCGGCCGGCGGATGAGTTGGCCGCGCAGCCGCTGGCCGGTTGTGTGTTGCACACGCGCGTGGACGTGCCAGGCTTGCCGGTGAACTTTGCGCGCATCTAAAACCGAGTCAGACATGAGCCAACTGCTGCCCCGCGCCGAGCTGCTGCAAGGCCTGCAAGAAGCACGTGAATGGGATTTGGCCATCATCGGCGGCGGCTCGGTCGGCCTGGGCGTGGCGCAGGACGCGGCGGTGCGCGGTTTTAGCGTCGTGCTGGTCGAAGCGCATGACTTTGCCAAGGGCACCTCTTCACGCGCCACCAAGCTGGCGCACGGCGGTGTGCGCTACCTGGCGCAAGGCGACATTGGCCTGGTGCGCGAGGCCTTGCATGAACGTGGCGCCATGCTGGCCAACGCGCCACATGTGGCGCAGAGGCTGGGTTTCGTGATGCCGGCCTACCACTGGTGGGAGCGCGGCTTTTATGGCGTCGGCCTCAAGGCCTACGACGCGCTGGCCGGCCGCCAGGGCCTGGGCGGCACCGAATGGCTGAGCACCGCGCGCACGCTTGAGCTGCTGCCGGGTGTGCAGCCCGCAGGCCTGCAAGGCGGCGTGCGCTACTGGGACGGTCAGTTCGACGACGCACGCCTGGCCATGCTGCTGGCGCGCACGGCCAGCGCGCGCGGCGCCTTGCTCGTCAACCACTGCGAAGCCATGGGCCTGGTGCGCGACAAAGACCAGGTGCGTGGCGTGCAGGTGCGTGACACCGAAAGCGGCCTAACGGCCACGGTGAGCGCAAGGTGTGTCGTCAACGCCACCGGCGTATGGGTCGACAGCATCCGTGACATGGACCGCGATGCCGACGTGCCGCCGCGCCCGCGCATGGTCGCACCCAGCCAGGGCGTGCACCTGGTCGTCGACCGCGCTTTCCTGCCCGGCAGCCATGCCCTGATGGTGCCCAAGACCGAAGACGGCCGTGTGCTGTTTGCCGTGCCATGGCTGGGCAAGACCATCCTGGGCACGACGGACACACCGCGCAGCGACGCGCCGCTGGAGCCCGCGCCGCTGGCCGAAGAAGTGGGCTTCATCCTGCGCGAAGCCGGCAAGTACCTGGCGCGTGCGCCACAGCGCAGCGATGTGCGCTCCATCTGGGTCGGCATGCGCCCGCTGGTCAGGCCTGAAGGCGACGCGGGCGAAAACACCAAATCGATTTCACGCGAGCACACCGTGGTGGTGGGGCGCTCTGGCCTGGTGACCGTGACGGGTGGCAAGTGGACGACCTACCGATCGATGGCCGAAGACGTGCTGTCGCGCTGCATGAGCCGCGGGCTGCTGCCGCACAAGCCGGCCGGTGTCACGGCGCGCCTGCCCTTGATTGGCGCCGCGGCGGGCCGGCCCATGGGCGAAGCGCCGGGTGAACATCTCTACGGCAGCGAGGCGGCTTTGCTGCGCACACTGCCGGGTGCCTCGCACTGGCTGTGGCGCGACGCCGAGTCGGGCCACAACTGCCTGAGCGAAGCCATGGTGCGGTTTGCTGCGCGCTACGAGATGGCGCGCGAGGTCGAAGACGTGTTGGCGCGGCGCTGCCGCTTGCTGTTTTTGGACGCCGCCGAAGCCGCGCGCCAGGCCGACGCGGTGGCGGCCATCCTGGCTGAAGAATTGGGCCGGGCCGTGGATACCGCCGGCTTCAAGGCGCTGGCGGCGCAGTATCAGCGCCTGCCTTAGCTCTCATCAAGCCCGGGACTACATCCCAGAGTACTTGACTGAACAGCCATAAGGCCGCGTCGTCGCCTGGCTGATGACTTTGCCGGCCAGCGCTTCACCCAGCGCCACCTTGACGTGGTTGGTCGCGGTGGCCACGTCGGCCGGGTTGGAAGAAGGCTTGTTGTCGATGCCACCCGCATACACCAGCGTGCCTTGCGGGCTAACGATGTACATGTGCGGCGTGGTGCGCGCACCGTAGGCGCGGCCCACCTTGCCGTCGGCGTCCATCAGTGTGGCGCTCGCAGCGGCCTTGTGGCCTTGCATCCACTGCGCCAGCGCAGCCGGCGCCTGGTAGTCGCTGTGGTCGCTGCTGGTGGAGTTGATGGCAAGCCAGACCACGCCCTTGGCCGTGGCCTCTTTTTGCGTGCCTTGCATGTTGCTGCTGCCGTAATGTTTGACGACATAAGGGCAGCCGGGGTTGACCCATTCCAGCACCACGTGTTTGCCTTTGAAGTCGGCCAGCGAGACGGCCTTGCCGCTGGTGTCTAACGCGGTAAATGAGGGGGCCGGCTGACCCACCGTAGGCACGGCGCCCACCGTGCTGGCAAGCAGCGAAACCAGGGCGGTAACAAGCAACTTCTTCATCACAGTCTCCGGTTAGTACGGCATCAAGCGGCGCCGTTGATGGCAGCCAACACTTCAGACACGCTGAGAATTTCGCTCAACAGCTTTGGCCCTGCTGAGCCTGGGGTGTAGACCAGGTAGACCGGCACGCCGCTGCGACCCAGGCGCGACAGCTCGGCGCTGATGGTGGCGTCGCGCCGTGTCCAATCTGCACGCAGCAGCAGCACCTGTTTGGACTTGAAGGCGGCTCTTACGGCTGACGTGCCCAGGGTGGTGCGCTTGTTGACCTGGCAGGTCACGCACCACGCCGCAGTGAAGTCGACAAACACGGTCTGGCCAGCCGCGCGGGCTTGCGCCACACGTTCAGGGCTCCAGGGCTGCCATTCGTCAGAGGCTGCCGGTGTCTGTGCCGCCGCTTCATGGCGCCAACTGGGCAGCGCCCACACCAGCGCGGCCAGCAGCAGCATCAGTGAAGCCGCGCCAAAACCGCGCCGCGCGCGTGGCCCCAATTCTGGTGAGCCCAGCGCCCAGGCCGCGAAGGCCAGTGCCACCAGCAGGCCCAGCAACGCGGCGGCACCGTCCACACCCACTTGCACACCCAGCACCCACACCAGCCAGACGACGGTGGCAAACATGGGGAAGGCCATGAGCGTTTTGAAATGCACCATCCACACGCCCGGCTTGGGCAACAGGCGCGCCAGTGCGGGCCAGCCGCTGGCCAGCAAGTAGGGCAGGGCCATGCCCAGGCCCAGGGTGGCAAAGATGAGCAGCGCTTGCCAGGCCGGCAGCGTGAAAGCTGCGCCGAGTGAAGCGCCCATGAAAGGCGCGGTGCAAGGCGATGCCACAGCCACGGCGAGCACGCCAGTCAGGAAAGAATCGACCAACACGTGCTGGGCGCGCGCCGCAGCCCATGAACTGGGCAGCACCGAACCCAACTCGAACACGCCCGCCAGGTTCAGGCCAATGAGCGTGAACAGCGCCGCCAGCGTGGCCACCACAGCAGGCGACTGCAATTGAAAGCCCCAGCCCAATTGTTCACCGCCCGCGCGCAGCGCCAGCAGCAGCGCGGCCAGGGCGACGAAAGACAGCACCACGCCTGCCGTGTAGGCCACGCCGCCGCTGAGCAAAGCGCGGCGGTCATTGGCGTGCGAGGCAAAGCCCATCACCTTGAGCGAGAGCACCGGAAACACGCAGGGCATGAGGTTGAGCAGGGCACCACCGGCCAGGGCCAGCAGCAGCGCCAACAGCGGGCCCACGGTAGCCGCAGGCGGCGTGCTGACTTGCGCGTCACCCAGCGAAGGCAGCGGCGCGGGCGGCGGCGCTGCAGCCGGCCACGGTGTGGTGACGGCGGCTTGCACTGAAAGACCGGCTGCCTGGCCAGCGCTGGTCAACACCAGCGCCATGGTGCTGGGCGATTCGCTGCGTTGTGGGTCCAGCGCCACGCGCGCCGTCCAGGTGCCATCGGCCCAGGTGCTTTGTGGCACCGCAGCGTTGTTGATGACGCCGGCCGTCTCTGGCAAAAAGCCCAGCGCTTTGCCCTGCCAGGCGGCGGGCAGGCCGGTCACGCGCACGACGAGTTCGCTTCCCTGTACTGCGGCGGTCGCCGCAGCGCCGGCCACCGCCTGCGGCAGTGCCGCGCGCGCGGCGGCAAACAAGGTGGCGTGGCCAGCGGTGGCGGCTTGCGCTGGCACTTGCAAAACGAAGTCGCCACTTTCAGGAATGCACACGTCCTTGCAGACCAGCCATTCGGCGTGCAGCTTCACATCCAGTGTTTCGCCTTTGAATGTGGCGGGCACGGTGATGGCCACAGGCAGCAGCAGCGTGCCTTCATAGCCGTAGTTCATGAGCGGGCCAATGGCCAATCGGCCGGGTGTGGGCCACTGAATGTCACCCGCGCTGACACCCGCCGGCAGCGTCCATTGCAGCGTCGTCGGCAAGCCGGAATCGCCCGGGTTCTTCCAGTAGGTGTGCCAGTGCGGCTGGTGTTCTATCTTCAAGCCCAGCCACAGCGGCTTGCCGGCGGCCACACCGTCGGGCGCATGCGCCACCAACTCGGCGCGCACCTGCGGCGTCGTCACTGCGGCGCTGGGCGCGGCCAGCACCCACATCGGCAAGGTCAAGATGCAGGCAACCAGGCCGGCAAACAGCTTTCGTAGAAACATCATGAAGTGGCTTGAACGAGTGCGTCAAAAACCGTGAGTCGCGCCTGGGCAAAGCAGCTTGCACGCGGCCCACGATTGTGCGCCGCGACCCCAAGCCATCAAAGAGGCGCGGGTTTCTTCGTATAATCCCGTGGCTTTGCTGATCTCGCCCAACGTCATGGTGATCGAACGCTTAAACCGCAATCATCGCTGGGACGACGAAGATGACGAGACACAGAGCGCGGCCAACAAGCCGCTGACCAGGGAGCAAGCCCAGGCCCTGCGCCAACAAAACCCACCACTGTCACCGTGGCGGGTGCTGCTGGTGCAGGCGGGTGTCGGAGGGGTGGTGGCGCTGCTTGCAGTGCTGGCCACCGGGAGTCAGGCCGTGGGGTGGTCTGCGCTGTATGGCGCAGCCACCGTGGTGGTGCCGGGTGCCTTGATGGCGCGTGGGGCCACCAGTCCGCTCAGCAGCGTGTCGCCCCTGTCGGGTGCGCTCAGCTTCATGATGTGGGCCGCAGTCAAAATGGTGTTTTCGGTGGCCCTGCTTTTGCTGGCCCCCAAGCTCGTGCAGAGCCTGAGTTGGCCAGCCTTGCTGGCGGCCATGGCGCTGTGCATGCAGGTGTATCTGTTCGCGCTGTTGTGGCGCGGGCGCCAACGGACAAACTTGGACGGGACGATTCGAGATGGCAGCTGAAGGACACGCGCTCACATCTGGCGAGTACATCGTCCACCACCTGACCCACGCGGGCAGCGGCAAGCCCAAAGGGCTGGTCGACTTTTCCGTCGTCAATTACGACTCGGTGATCTTTTCCATCTTGATCGGCGTGCTGGGCTGCTGGCTGTTGTGGCGCGCCGCGCGCACCGCCACCTCAGGTGTGCCAGGGCGCTTTCAGGCGGCGGTGGAAATCCTGGTTGAGATGGTTGAATCGCAGGCCAAAGGCATCGTGCACAACGCCACCAGCCGCAAGCTGGTCGCCCCCTTGGCGCTGACCGTGTTTGTCTGGATCTTCTTGCTCAACGCGATGGACTTGCTGCCGGTGGATTTGCTGCCGCTGATCTGGAAGTGGATCTACGGCATGGCCGGTCATGATCCCGAACACGCCTACTTGCGTGTGGTGCCCACGGCCGACCTGTCGGTGACCATGGGCCTGTCGGTCGGCGTGCTCATCGTGTGCCTGGTCTACAACGTCAAGATCAAGGGTTTGGGCGGCTGGATTCACGAACTCTTCGCCGCGCCTTTTGGCGACCACTGGGTTCTGTACCCTTTCAACTTTGCCATGCAAATCGTTGAGTTCGTCGCCAAGACCATCTCACACGGCATGCGGCTCTTCGGCAACATGTATGCCGGCGAACTGATCTTCCTGCTCATCGCCCTCATGGGCGGTGCTTTCACCCTCTCCTTCACCGGTTTCGCATTGGCCTTTGGCCACATCGTGGCCGGTACGGTGTGGGCCATCTTCCATATCCTGATCATCACGCTGCAAGCGTTTGTGTTCATGATGCTGGCGCTGGTCTATATCGGTCAGGCACACGATTCGCACTGACCTGCTTTTCCCCAACCCGTTTTCTCTTATCTAAAACTCTGGAGTCATCATGGAACTCATCGGTCTCGTCGCGGTTGCTGCCGGCATCATCATTGGTTTGGGCGCCATGGGCGCTTGTATCGGCATCGGCGTCATGGGCAGCAAGTTTCTCGAAGCCGCTGCGCGCCAGCCCGAACTGATGGGCGAGCTGCAAACCAAGATGTTCTTGCTGGTCGGCCTGATCGACGCTTCTTTCATCATCGGCACCGGCATTGCGCTGTGGTTCACCACCGCCAACCCCTTCCTGGCCCAGCTGGCCTTGCTGCCGAAGTAACTCGTCTGCCGTCCCTGTTGCTGCCAGCCACCGCGCTGGCACAACAGCCCTGTCTTCACGACCTGAGGTTATGACGTGAGCATCACCAGTACTTTCATCATTCAGATGATCGTGTTCCTGATCTTGGTCGGGTTCACGATGAAATTCATCTGGCCGCCGATCACCGCTGCGCTGGATGAGCGTGCGAAGAAGATCGCCGACGGTCTGTCCGCCGCCGACAAAGCCAAGGCCGAGTTGTCCGCCGCCAACCAGCGTGTGGAACAGCAATTGGCCGCCGCGCGCAACGACGCCACCAAACGCCTGGCTGACGCCGAGCGCCTGGCACATTCCATGGTGGAAGAGGCCAAGGGCCGCGCCACCACAGAAGGCGCCAAGATCGTGGCCGCTGCCAAGGCCGAAGCCGAACAAGAAGCCAACAAAGCGCGCGAAATCTTGCGCGAACAAGTGGCTGCCTTGGCCGTCAAAGGCGCCGAACAGATCCTGCGCAAGGAAGTCAACGCCAGCGTTCACGCCGAGCTGTTGGGCCGCCTGAAAGCGGAGCTCTGAACATGAGCCCCCACGCTCACTTGCGTTCGCTGCCCCCCGGGGGGGCCGGTGCCCCCTCGGGAGCGGCCCGTCGGGAGGCACATCATGGCTGAACTGGCGACCATTGCGCGCCCTTACGCCGAAGCCTTGTACAAGGCCGCCGGCAGCAGCGGCGCGGCTCTGAAAGAGCAGATGGCTTCACTGGCCGCGCTGGCTGGCGACGCGGGCTTGCGCAGTTTTGCCGACAACCCCAAAGTGTCGGCGCTGCAAGTTTTTGACCTCATCGCTGGCGTGGCGCTGCAAAAAGGATTGAGCCTGGACAGCAAGGTCGCCAACTTGTTGCGCACCGTGCTGGACAACGGCCGCCTGGCCGCGCTGCCCGAAGTGGCGTCGCAATTCCAGGCCTTGGTCAACGCCAGCTCTGGCGTGTCTGACGCAGTCATACAAAGTGCTTTCGCCATCGAAGGCAGCGCGCTGGCCGAGACCGTGGCGGCGCTGGAAAAGCGCTTTGCCCGCAAGCTCAACGCGCGTGTGCAAATCGTGCCCGAACTGATTGGTGGCGTGCGTGTGGTGGTCGGTGACGAGGTGCTCGACACCTCCGTCAAGGCCCGTCTTGAACAGATGAAGCTGGCGCTGACCGCTTGAGTCGCGCAGCCAAAAGGAATTCCTCATGAACCTGAACCCCGCAGAAATTTCCGAGCTGATCAAGAGCCGCATTGAAGGCCTGGCGGTGTCGGCCGACATCAAAAACCAGGGCACCGTGGTGTCCGTCACCGACGGCATCGTGCGTGTGCACGGCCTGTCTGACGTGATGGCCGGCGAGATGCTTGAGTTCCCGCCCACGCCCAGTGGCCAAGCCACTTACGGACTGGCGCTGAACCTGGAGCGCGACTCGGTGGGCTCCGTGATCTTGGGCGAATACGAACACATCAGCGAAGGCGACACCGTCAAGTGCACGGGCCGTATTCTTGAAGTGCCGGTGGGCCCCGAGCTGATTGGCCGCGTCGTCAACGCGCTGGGCCAGCCGATTGACGGCAAGGGCCCCATCAACGCCAAGATGACCGACGTGATTGAAAAGGTCGCACCCGGCGTCATTGCACGCAAGAGCGTGGACCAGCCGGTGCAGACGGGCCTGAAGTCGATTGACTCCATGGTGCCCATCGGCCGTGGCCAGCGCGAGCTGATCATTGGCGACCGCCAGACCGGCAAGACGGCGGTGGCGATTGACGCCATCATCAACCAGAAGGGTCAGAACATGACCTGCGTCTACGTCGCCATTGGTCAAAAGGCGTCGTCGATCAAGAACGTGGTGCGCTCACTCGAACAAGCCGGCGCCATGGACTACACCATCGTGGTCGCCGCTTCGGCTTCTGAGTCTGCCGCCATGCAGTACGTCAGCGCCTATTCGGGCTGCACCATGGGCGAGTACTTCCGCGACCGTGGC
>JANNEX010000364.1:0-5265 GCA_031379155.1 Rubrivivax sp. | reverse complement strand
TCTGCCATGGAAGCCGTGCCGGGCCCGGCACCTGCGCCAGCGCCGGCCCCCAAACCGGTGGCAGCCCACAACCCGCAGGCCGAATTTGAAGTCTGGGACCGCGCCGACACCAGCAAGCGCAAGGCCGACTACGAAGCCTATCTGGCGGCCTACCCCAATGGCCGCTATGTCGACCTGGCGCGCAGCGCGCTAAAGACTGCCAAGTGACTGTTTCAGCCCTATCCTCTTTACCCACGAACGAGCCCATGATGAAAAAGACTCCACTCCTGGCGCAGGCCGCCCTCTGTGTTGCCCTGCTGTGCGGCGCCGCTGGCGCATCAGCGCAGACCTACACCAAGCAGCAACTGCAAGAAACCTATTCGGCCTTCCTCACGTCCGAGGGCTTTCGCCCCGAAGTCACGCAAAGTGGCAATGTGCGCTTTCGCCGCGAGGGCCGCTCTTACGTGATCTTTGTCGAAGAGAACGACCCCACCTACTTCCGCCTGGTGCTGGCCTTTTCGGCCGAAGACAAGAGCGCGCAAGCGCGCATCCGCCGCCTCGAAGGTTGCAACGTGGCCAGTGCCGAGGTCAAGGTGGTCAAGGCCTTCCTCGACAGCGACGGCGACCCCACCTTCAGCTCTGAGATGTTCCTCATCGTGCCGGGCGACTTCAAGACCACGCTGACGCGCTTGCTGCGCGCCATGGACAACGCCTACGAGAAGTACAACAAGAAGGTGGCGGCGGGCTGAGTGCCAGGCGCTTGGCGCAGGCCTTGAAGACTTAAGGCATCGCCGTCGGGTCGCCCACGCGGCCCACAAACAGCGGCGCGCCGCTGGCCTGGTGCACCAGCGCAAAAGCAAACGCACGGTCCACCGCACAGGCCGGCAGTGGCAAGGCCAAACTCTTGGACAGCACGGTGGCGGCTGCTGCGGCCACCGCTTCACCGCCGGCTTCGTCCACCGTGATGCCTGCAGCGTGGTGCACGTCGCCCAGGTGGGCTTTGTGGGCCGCGCGGCCGAGCATGGGGCGCAGGTCAGCGGCGTCGCTGAAGACGGTCTTCACACCCAGCGCCATGAGGGCCGGCTTGAGGGCAGAAGCTTGCGGCGCGATGGCAAAACGCGGCAGTGCGAAAGCGCATTTGACGGGCTGCAAGGCGGCGCGCCATTGCGCCAGTTGCAGGCCAGTAAACCTGGCGGGCTGGCCTTCATCAGGCACCACCAGCAAGAGCGCAAAGCCACCGTTGGCACCACCGGCGCCGGCAGCGAAGGGGATCTCCATCACCCACTGACCAGCGACACGCGCTTGCATCACCGCGCGTTCGTCCAGCATCGTTGGCACGGTCTTGCTCTCACCGGCCGCAGTCTTGAAGGTTCGCGCTTCGGTCTGCGCCGCATTGAAAGGCTTTTCCCAGGGGCTGCGAAAGTGCACCGCTGCCGTGAGCACCATTTGCGTGGCCGTGCCCACGCTGCCTGCGGGCAACAGGTCTTTGACACGGCCAGCGGTGTGTTCTGCGGTCCAGCTATTGATCTGCGCGCGGGCCGCTTCGCTTTGCGCAAACGACACGCGTGTGGCGTCGGCGTTCCAACGCTGCGCCAGGCGTTTGCTGTAGGCCGCAGGCACGGCAGCGGCAGCGCCCGTGTCAACCCACATGCGCGAGGCCAAGGTCAGCGGCGAAGGCGTGCCCGCCTTGCCCTGCATTTGCTTCATCAAGTCCGGCAGGCCCTGGCGCAGGGCCTGGGCGCCAGCCGGGCGCGGGCCAAAGAGACTTTCGATCTCGGACTCCGCCGCGCCATTGGCGCCGGCCTGCACCATGCCCAGCGCCGTGGCCACCACCAGCGGCGAGGCCACGGCATTGGCCGCGCTTGTGGGCAGCAGGGCCTGGCCCAAATCGGTCAGCGCGGCAGCCGGATTGTCTGACGCCTGCGCGCTGCTCAACACCAGAGCCGACACGGCGCCCCAGGCACCCAAGCCAAGCCGCCTCATTCCTGCGTCTCGCTCAAGCTCATCACCTCGCTGGCGCCATAGCGGCCTGAACCGCCCTCAGCCGCACCCGTGGCTTCGACCACCAGGGTGCGCGTGGCGCGCTGGTTGGCGCCGCTGGAAGGGAACACCGACGATGCATTCATGTCGCGCGACAAGTCCTTTTTCACCGGCGACAAGATAGCCAGCAAATGGCTCTTGCCGGCTGGGCCACCCGCGCGCAAACGCCAGCTCTCACGCGGGAAGCGGTGGGTGCCGGCGGCGAGCTGGTTGTTGCTGTCGATCTTGTTGGGGAACAGCAAGTTGAAGGTCTTGCCGTCGCTGCCCACTTGCAGCAGGTAGAGGTAGCCTGGCTGCTCGGTGGCGACCGAGAAGTCGAGGAAGTCCTTGCCGATGCGCAAGCTGTTGCGCGCCAGGGTCATCTGCACGGGCATGCTGCGGTCGGCGCCGGCTTTGAGGTCATGCAGGGCTTGCGCGGCATTGACGGGCGCAGCGGCTTCGGCAGCCGCTGTGGCGGCTGGGGTGGCGGCCGGGGTGGCGGCCGGGGTGGGGGCTGGCGTGGGTGCGGGCGCGGCTGCCACGGTCGGTGCAGGTGCAGGTGTGGGCGCGGGCGCTGGTGCCTCAGCCTTCACAAACGACAGCGGCAAAGCGGTGTTGCCTTGCAGCGTGATGGTCTGCTTGGTGCCGCGTTTGTCGATCAGGCCCTGCGCACATTCGCGCAGCTCTTCGCCGCTGATGCGGCCGCTGCGATCGGCGTCGGCGCCCGCCGCATTGATGCACGCGGCCCAGGCCAGCGTGCCCAGGCTGCCACGTGGCGTGGCAAACGAGACCTGCGTGTCATTCGACGCCGCGATGTACAGCACCTGCGGGCCGCGTGTGTCCTTGGCCATGGTAGCCAGGCTGCGCGTGAGCTTGGCGGTGTTGGTGGGGTCGCCACAGGCGTAGGCCGAGGTGACCGCCGTGTTGGTCTTGGCGCCGGGCGGCATGAACTTGGCCGTCAGCCCGTCCTGACCCGGCCCGCCCACGCTCTTGGTGGCGGCGCCTCCTGAAAAGCACGAGTCATTCATCATCACCACCTGGCTGGCTTTTTTGCCGATGGTGGTCAGCGCTTCTTGCAAATGTGCGTCCAGCACCAGGCCGTCGCGGGCCACCAGCACTTCACTGCACTTGGCCGCCGTTTCGTGGCCCGGCACCTGGCCGCCGTGGCCTGAGTAATAGATGAAGACCTTGTCGCCGTCGTTGATGCGGCGGTATAGCGCGGCCAGGCCTTTGCCGAAGTTCTCGCGCGTGAGTTGCGCGTTGCTGATCTCGCTCATGTTCTGCTCGGGCACGCCCATGGCGGATGCAATCTTGCGCGCATTGGCGGCGTCCAGGTCAATGCCGGGCAGGTTGGACTTGGGGTCGCCGTAGTCGCCTATCCACATGATGAGGGCGTGGTTTTCGGCGCGCGCCGCTGCCGTTGCCACCAGCGCGCAAACGGCCAAGGCGCAAGCCGCCAAGGGGCGCAGCCTTGAGTGAACGGGTTTCATGCGGGTCTCCTTCTGTGGGGCTTGGTGGCCAGGGTATTCGCAAGCATACGCAGGGGCTGCGGCCGAAAAGGCGCACGCGTGAAGGCAAGTGCGGCCAAGTGTGGCCTTGTTCGCTGAGAGCTCATTCGCCTGAAGCAGCATCAGCGCTCAGGCAACTTGCCCAGGCTGCTGACCAGCAACTCCACCAGCAGCGCGCTGGCCTGCTCCAGCAGCGGCCCGCGCGGGCGTTGCGCTGACGTCGCCAGCCACAAGCTGGTGGACAGGCGCTGGCGCCCGCCCAGGCTCACCGGCCGCATCCACAGCGCGCCAGCCTGGCCGCTGGACAACACGGCATTGCGGCTGAGCACGGCGTGCAGTGCGTGGCGCTGCACCAGGTCCAGCATGGCCGGCACGCTCTCAATTTCCAACTCGACGCGGGGCTTGAGCCCGCCTTGGGCCAACACCGTTTCCAGGCGCATTCGAAGGGCATGCGGGCGGCTGGGTATGACCAGGGGCAAGGCCGCCAGCTGTGTCAGTGTCAATGGTGGGCTCAGCGGCGCTTCACGCTGGCTTGCCGGCTTGACACTGCGCGGCCGCGCCGAGACCAAAAACAGCGGCTCTTGCAACACCGGCAACAGGTCAATGGCCGGCGTGGGCGTGGCGTTGTAGACCACGGCGCAATCCACGCGGCCTTGTTGCAACCACTCCAGCGTGTAGGTCGACAAACCTTCGACGACGCTGAGCGTGGCACGTGGAAAGCGCTGGCGAAAACTCTCCACCAGCGGCGCCGTGAGGCTGCGGCTGAGACTGGGCGGCAGCCCCACCGACAGCAAGCCCGACGCCGCGCCGCGCTGCTCTTGCAGGTCTTGGCGCGCACGCTGCAACTGCTGCAAGATGCCGCGCCCATGCGCCAGCAGCCGCGTGCCGGCGTCGGTGAGCGTCACGCCGCGGCCGTTGCGCTCAAACAGCGGCTGGCGCAACTCCACCTCCAGCGCGCGCACCTGGCGGCTGAGTGCAGGTTGTGCCACCGCCAGCACGCTGGCCGCGCGCGTGAAGCTGCCCAACTCAGCCACCTGCACGAAGTACTGAATTTGCTTGAAGTCCATACCTCCATGCTATGCCAGATCAGCATTTCAGCTAGACCAGAAATCGCATTGATGAATAGGGCCGCTTGCCCAAGAATCGGCCCCTGATGAGCACCCCCCTGCGCGGCATTTCTTCCATGGCCACCCGCCAGGTGTTGGCCGAACTGGCTGCCGCCCACCAGGCGCGCAGCGGCCAGGCCGTGCACTTTGAATCGGTGGGCGGCTTGGACGCGGCCAAGCGCGTGTTGGCCGGCGAGCACTTTGACCTGGTGGTGCTGGCGTCGGACGCCATAGCCAAGCTCATGCAATCAGGCGCCGTGCTGGCCGCCAGCCGAGTGGACCTGGTGAAGTCACCCGTGGCGCTGGCGGTCAAGGCCGGTGCGCCTTTGCCCGACATCAGCAGCGAAGATGCCGTGCGCCAAGCGGTGCTGGCCGTACTGGCGGCCGGCAAAGTGGGCTACTCCACAGGCCCCAGCGGCGCCCATCTACGCTACCTGTTTGAGCGCTGGGGCCTGGGCCATGAATTCGCCAGCCGCACCCTGCAAGCGCCGTCGGGCGTGCCGGTGGCCAGCCTGCTGGCGCGCGGTGATGTGGCGCTGGGCTTTCAGCAGCTCAGCGAGCTGATGAACGTGGACGGCGTCGCCGTCATCGGCGTGCTGCCGCCGGCCATCAGCTTCATCACCACCTTCTCGGCGGCGGTGTGCCGTACCTGC
>JANNEX010000204.1:0-3330 GCA_031379155.1 Rubrivivax sp. | reverse complement strand
CGTGGCACGCAGATAGCCTGTTAGGGCGGCGAGCAGCGGCGCAGCGCGTTCGTCCCTGGTTTGCACCCAGTGCTGCACCGAAGCCAGGGTGTTGAACAGGAAGTGCGGTTCCATCTGCGCGGCCGCCAGGCGGCGTGCCATCTCTATCGCCTTTTCGCGTTCGGCCTGTTCTCGCAGCCGGCCTTCGATGTGATGCGCGCGCCAGACCACCAAAAACCACAGGGCCGTCACCAGCAACGAGATTCCCACCGTCAACACCAGCGCCAAGGCTTGCAGTTCGGCGTGGTCTTCGATGCGCCAGCGAATGCCCAGCACCATCAGCAGCAATGCCGCAGCCAGGCCCAACTGCGCTTGCAGCAGCGGCCGCCGCCAGGGCCGCCACCACAGCCAGCGTGCGGCCCAAATGCCCATCACCAGCAGGGCCAGCAGGGCGGCCAGCAGGCGTGCTGTCTGCTGCGCCGGGGCCAGCATCAGCACCACAAAAGCCAGCGACGCGATGTTGATGGCGGCCACCGCCAGCAGCGTGGGGCTGGGGCTGTCGCTGCCGGCGCGTGCCATCTCGTCGGCGCTGAAAGCGCGGCGTGGGCCGGGGTACCAAAGCTGGCTCCAGTCGATAGGCGTGGTGGGCATGGGGCCAGTGTAGAAGCGTGCCGTCGCGCCACGGCTGGCAGCGCGGTGGGTGGTGGCTGTGGCTGCGCGGGCAGCCGCCGGCAAGGGTGAACGGCTGCGTCAGCGGTTCAGTGGCAGGGCCCGACCGCCACCGTGCGCCCAGCCACCAGCACACGCATCTCACCCGGCGCCATGGCTTGCCAGGCTTCGCCTTGTGTCAGCGGCGCGGTGGCCACGATGGCCACACGGTCCGCAGGCGTGGTGTGGGCGCTGAAGTCCACCGCCAGGTCTTCGTCGGCCAAAGCAGCGTGGCCAAAAGGGTGGGCGCGTTCCAGCACGTGCAACTGTGTGGAGCAGTGCGCCCACAGCGCCTGGCCATTGCTCAGCAGCAGGTTGAAAGTGCCGCGGCGCGCGGGCTGCGGCAACAACTCGCGCAGCGTGCGGCTCAGCTCATCAATGTGCGGCACGGCGGCATGCGCCTTGGCCAGTTCTTGCATCAACCAGCAAAAGGCACGTTCGCTGTCGGTGTTGCCCACGGGGCGGAAGGCGCCGTGCAGCGTGGGCGCAAAACCTCTCAGGTCGCCGTTGTGCGCAAAGACCCAGTAGCGGCCCCACAGCTCGCGCACAAAAGGGTGGGTGTTTTCCAGCGCCACCGCGCCCTGCGTGGCCTTGCGGATGTGGGCGATGACGTTGTCGCTTTTGATCGGGTAGCGCTTGACCAATTCGGCCACCGGGCTGCTGCGCGCGCCATGGTGGTCAATGAAATGGCGCAGACCCCGGTCTTCGAAAAAGGCGATGCCGAAGCCGTCTTTGTGTTCGTCGGCCCGCGTGGCCAGGCCGGCAAAGCTGAACATCACGTCGGTGGGCGTATTGGCGTTCATGCCCAGCAGCTGGCACATGCGGTCTTGTCCTGGCGCTAGCGGGTTTGCGCGGCGCTGCTGATGACCAGGTTGGGCTCGGGCACGCAGTCGTTGCTGCCCAGGGCAAAGTTGTTGGAGAAGTTGCACGGTGCCGCCACCATTGCGTCGACCAGCGTGGTGCCGGTGACGACGGTGCCAAACACGGCATAACCGCCAGATTGAGTGTCCAGGAAGGCGTTGTTGGCGGTGTTGATGAAAAACTCGGAATTGGCCGAATCCAGCTCGGTGCCACGCGCCATGGCCAGGCTGTAGCGCACGTTGGACAGGCCACGGCCCACTTCCAGCGCTATGTTGGCCAGGGTCGTCTTGTGGGTGGGGAAGCGCGCCGTGCTGCTGACGGGCGCGGCGTAGGCGCCGCCTTGCAGCACAAAGCTGCTGAGGTTTTCGTTGCGCGCGTGGCGGTGGATGGCCGTGGCGTCGTAAAAACCACTCTTCACGTAAGCCAGAAAGTTGTCGACAGTGCGTGGCGCAGCGTCCGGGCGCAAGGTGATCAGCAGGGTGCCGTTCAGATTGCCGCCGTTGCTGATGGTGAAGGTGACCTGCGGCAGGTCGACGCTAAACGGGATAACTCCCAGGCTGGCGCCGCCGCCGCTGACGTTGACGCTGAGCGAGCCCACGGCGCCAGACACGGTGCAGCTGAAGTAGGCCGTGGTGGCCGTGCTGACAAAGGGCGCGGCGGTGCTGCGCGCAAAGTTTTTGCAGCCGGTGGATTCCAGCGTCAAGGCCTGGTCCAGGCGTGTGCCACGCAGTGTCAGCAGCAGCACTTCGCTGTAGCGCACGCCGCTGCTGGCTGACGCCGATGCCAGCGTGGGCGGTGGTTCACCGCTGTCGCTGCCACCACCGCCGCATGCGGCCAATAACGATACCGCTGCGCCCAGACTCAAAAGTTTGCGTGATTTCATGGCCTGCCCCTTGGTGTCGGTCATTCAAACAACAACTTGCCCATGCCGCGCCAACTGAACAGCCTGCCCGGGTTCTGCGTCTCTTCCAGCATGCCCGACAAGCGGCGCAAGATGCGCGGGCTCTTGCGTGCGCGCCAGACCACGATGTCGGCAATCCAGGGCCGCAAGTTCACGTGGCTGGCGGTTTCGTACATGTCAAAGCGCGGCTTGAGCTTGGCCAGTTCGGCTTCATAGCGTCGGCGCACGTCGGCGTCACTGGCATGGCGATCTTGCGTGATGGCCAACGCGGCCAGCAACCCCGTTTCCATGGCCTTGCCTATGCCTTCGCCGGTGAAAGCATAGGTGCTGCCCACCGCTTCGCCTGTGCCCAGCAGGCCAGGCCGCGACCAGCGCGCACCCACCATCGAGCAGCGCAGCGGTGCGCCTTTGATCTCACCTTGCAGCACGCCAGTGGCCATGAGTTCACGCGCGGGTGCGTAGACCGCGCAGAAGGCCTCAAACATGCCGCGCAAGTTCACGTCCTGCATGCGGCCTTTGCCGTCGCCCTGTTTGATGTGGCTGCCAGTGAGGCCGGCACCGATGTTGAAGAGGCCGCCCGGCGCCGGAAAGATCCAGCCATAACCGCCGCGCAGGCGCGGGTGCCACATCATTTGCAACTGCGTGATGTGGGGCACCATGGCGTCGTTCTTGACGTAACCGCGCAGCGCAATGCCGCTGGGCGTGTGGCGTTCACACAGCCCGGCAGCGGTAAGAGCCTGCGGCACCGCACCGGTGGCCAGCACGACCCAACGTGCGCTGACTTCGTGGGCCTGACCAGCGACCTTGAAACGTGCGCCCACCACCTGTTCACCATCGAGCAGCGGCGCTTCAAATTTCCAGGGCGTGAAGAGCTTGGCGCC
>JANNEX010000197.1:0-6787 GCA_031379155.1 Rubrivivax sp. | reverse complement strand
AACCACTGCCCTGGTGGGCAGAAGTTGCAGTCGGCCATCTCACGAATGAAGGCCTGCGCAGCACCGTCGTCCATGGGCTGCCAGCCTTGATAACGGCCCAGTTCAGCATCACCCCGGTAGGCCTGGAAGGCGCGCAGGTCAGCCAGCGCCAAGTGGCGCTGGCGCAGGCGCGCAGTCTCAAAGGGCAAGGCGGGCAATGCAGCGTTCAGCGCAATTCCTTCCTGATGACCAGCTTCAAGCCTGACCACACGGCACTTACCGCACACACTTTGACGTCGACAAATCCCAGCGGCAGCGCCACTTCGCGGATGGTGTCTTCGGTGATGTCGGTGGGCAGCTTGGCCGCCTTTTTTGGCCACGACACCCAGACCACGGCGTCGCTGCGCAGTTGTTTGCGCAGCCGCAGCAGCTGCGCTTGCAAGACACGCCGCTCGGGCGTGAACAGGTGCACCAGGTCGGTCTGCGCGGTCACCTTGGCGCTGAAATTCACGCCAGCAGGCAGCGGTGCCAGCCAGTCGGACAACTCGGCAGGCGCGCTGATCAGGCAGGCCTGCGTGCCGTCCTTGAAGCCCAGCTTCTTGGCCAGCGGCGTGCCTGAATAACCGACTGTCGAAGCCATGAAGTTAAGGCGCCCTGGTTGCGGTAATGGGGTTGTTCAGCACAAACAGCAGCGCCGCACTTTCTGCATCAGGTTGGCCGCTGTAATTGCCTGGTCGGTAGCGCATCTGAAAATTCATCAGCACACGCTGGCTTTGTTCGTCCCATTTTTCCGTGCGTTCAATCTCGTGGCCCCACTGCGCCAACGCGGCCTGGAACCAGGCGGCGTCGGGCAATGCAGCTTCATACACCAAGCGCTGCGTGGCTACCCGCGTGTCGTCGGGCCAGGGTGGGGTGATGCCCAGGCCAGCAAACAGCTTCCAGGGGAAGGTGGGCCCCGGGTCTTCCTTGTATTGCGACGTGACTTCGCCGTGGCCCAGGATGCGATCCGGCCTGATCTGATGGCGTTGCACGATGTCTTTGACCAGCGGCACCAGCGCGTCGATTTGCGTTTTCGAGAAGGGCTGGTAGATGCGCACTTTGTCAGGCCCCAGCTTGAAGCCCGGGTGCACGATTTCTATGCCCACGCTGTTGGCGTTGAGCATGCGATGGCCCTTCCAGGCGCTGGGGCCCGAATGCCAGGCGCGGCGGCTTTCGTCCACCAGACGAAAGATGCGCGGCGGCGTTTCGTCGCTCACCAGGTAGTGCGCCGAAACCTCTTGTTCGGTCAGGATCTTGATCGACCAGGGCAGGTCGGCCACGGTGTAATGGATGATGAGAAACAGCACGCGGCTGTCCTGGCCCTTGGCGCTCAGGCTGGTGTCGATGGGCACGCCGCCCGAGGTAGTGGGTGCGGTGCTGCATGCGCTGACCATCAGCGTTAGCCACAGCAGCAGGCCACAGGACTTTAGAACACGGTTCATGCGGAATTCTTTCTGGCCGCTTTTGCGCCAGCCATCTGCGCGGCGGCGACATGGGCCGCCCGGCCCGAACGCTGCACCGGCGTGCCTTCGGGCAGGGTCTGCAAGAGCTGGAGGGTGATGGCCGGGTGCAGATCAAACACACGCCCGGCCAGCGCCAGCGGGCGCGGGCCGTGGCGCAGCAGCAGTGCGCGCGCCAGCCGCGCCAATTCAGCCCCGGCGGCTTGCAAGATGATGAGCGCCATCGGGTCTTCATCAGCGGCGGCTGCCACCGCCAAGGCCAGCGTGCCCAGCTCACCTCGAGACGCGCTGTAGACCCACTGCCGCGTGTGTGCCCACTCGTGGCCACCCACCACCTTGAAGAGTTGCTGCGCCAGCGGCGAACGCTGCCAGGCGCCGGGAGTTTCGTCTTCGGCGCGCCAGACCTGGCGCAGCGCCTGGCGTGCAATCCAGTGGCCGCCACCGGCGTCGTCAATCACTGCGCCACGGCCACCGGCGCGCTGCAACTGGCCACGTTCATCGACAAAAGCCGCGATCGAACCCGTGCCGGCGTAGACGACATAACCCTCACCCGGTGCGAACGCCGCGTGGCAAGCCAGTTCGATATCGCTCATGGCTTGCACGGCGTTGCTGCTCAGGCCCAGCGCGCTGGCCAGCGCGTCGCGCAGCAGTGGCGCTTG
Organism: Rubrivivax sp.; assembly: GCA_031379155.1. Lineage (GTDB taxonomy): Bacteria > Pseudomonadota > Gammaproteobacteria > Burkholderiales > Burkholderiaceae_C > Rubrivivax. Next base: position 4,650 of record JANNEX010000197.1, on the reverse strand, counting down.
GGCGCTGTCGACACCGGTGACACCGGCGACCACGCCAACAACCGCGCCGGCAACCACGCCCCGAACGGAACCTGCCTCAGCGGCCAGCGTTTGCAGCGTGGCGCCCAGTTGTGCGCGGCCGACGTCGTCCATCAGCATCAAGCCCGACACGCCTGCCACCTGGCCTTCGTGCAGCAGCGCACCGTCGGCATCGGCCACGGCCCAGCGCGTTTGTGTGCCGCCGGCGTCAAGGCCCAGAAAGAGGGCAGGCGCGGTGGTACTGAGGGGTGCAATCACAAAGGCGATTCTGCCGCGCCACAATGGCCGCATGGGGTTTCGTTTCATCGCTGCTTTCATGCTGGCCGTGCTGCACGCCAGCACCCTGGCCCAGGACACTTTGCCCGTGGCCGTGCAGCAGGCACTGGCCAAAGCGCAATTGCCGGCCGATGCGCTGGCCGCCGTGGCCTTGCCACTGCGCCACTGGGGCCGGCCCTGGCGCCACCAGGCACAGCGCCTGATGCAGCCGGGCTCGACCATGAAGCTGGTGACCAGCGTGGTGGCGCTGGACCACCTGGGCCCCAATCACCGCGGCCACACCGAACTGCGCAGTTCAGCGGCAATGAGTGAAGGCAGCTTGCAAGGTGACCTGGTGCTCAAGGGGGGCGGTGACCTTGAGTTGGGCGTGCCGCAGTTGTGGGCGCTGCTGGTGGACTTGCAGCAAGCCGGCGTGCGCCACATCGCGGGCGATTTGATCGTCGACCGCAGCCGCTACCGCCCGGCGCGCATCGACATCGGTGTGCCGCCTTTTGACGACTCGCCCGAGTTCCCCGACTACGTGATCCCTGACGCGCTGATGCTGGCCGACGCGCTGCTGCCCATGGAGCTGCGCGCCACCGCCAGCGGCGTGCTGGCCTCCACCGTGCCGCGCATCCCCGGCATCACCTTTGACAGCCGCATGGGCCTGGTCGACGCGCGCTGCCAAGACTGGGACGAACACTGGACCACGGCCGCAGTGGCGCGCGACGGCGACAGCACGCGCATCACGCTGAACGGCGCCTTTCCGCGCGGCTGCACCGAACGGGTCGGGCTGCAATTGATAGACCGCACTGAGCTGACTGAGCGCCTGTTCAAGGCCCTGTGGCAAGGCCTGGGCGGCACCTGGGCCGGCCGTGCGCGTGAAGAAGCCGGGCCCGCACAGAGCAAGCTGCTGGCGCGCCACCAAAGCCGGCCTTGGGGCGAGTTGCTGCGCCACCAAAACAAGACCAGCGACAACACCTGGTCGCGCCTGCTCTACCTGGAGCTCGGCGTGCCCGACATGGCCGTGCAAGCCAGCAGCAGCACACTCGAATTGGCGCACGCGGTGGTGCGGCGCTGGTTCACTGACAAAGGCATCGATGCGACAGGCATGGTCACCGACAACGGCTCTGGCCTGTCGCGCAGCGAACGCATCAGCCCCTGGCAAATGGCGCACATGCTCAAGGTGGCCTACTTCGGCAGGCATGCCGCCGAATTGCAGATGAGCCTACCCACGATGGGCGTGGACGGCACGCTGCGCAAGCGCCTGAATAACAGCCCCGCCACGGGCTGGGCGCGCTTGAAGACGGGCACGCTGAAAAACGTCGTCGCGCTGGCCGGCTACGTCAACGACGGCCAGGGCCGGCCCTGGGCCGTGGCCATGATGATTAACCACGAAAACGCCAGCCGTGGCCGCGCCGTGCTGGACGCCCTGGTGGACCACATCGCACGCGTGGGCCCGCACGCGGCGGTGGTTGGCATTGAAGGCGAAGTGCCATGACCACAAGACCTCAGCTGCTCATCATCGGCGGCGGTTTTGCCGGCCTGTGGGCCACGCGTGCGCTGGCCAAGGCGCCGCTGGATATCACGCTGATCGACCGCGCCAACCACCACCTGTTCCAGCCCCTGCTCTACCAGGTGGCCACGGCGGGGCTGTCAGCGGGCGACATCGCTGCGCCGCTGCGCCACATCTTGCGCGGCCAGGCCAATGTGCGTGTGCTAATGGGCGAAGTCAGTGGCATTGATCTGGCGCTGCGCCAGGTCAGCGTGCAGCGCAGCCAGCCACTGAGCTACGACACTTTGCTGCTGGCCAGCGGCGCCACCCACGCCTACTTTGGCCACGACGACTGGGCTGCACACGCGCCGGGTCTGAAGACGCTGGATGACGCTCTGCTGATCCGCCGCCGTGTCTTGCTGGCCTTTGAGCGCGCCGAAGCCGCCGCCACGGCGCAAGAGCAGCAAGCCTGGCTGCACTTTGCCGTGGTGGGCGGCGGGCCCACGGGGGTTGAGTTGGCCGGCACGCTGGCCGAGATTGCCCGCCACACCTTGCGCAATGAATTTCGCCGCATAGACCCGCAGCAGGCCCAGGTGCGCCTGATCGAAGCCGGGCCGGCACTGCTGGCCAGCTTCCCGCCCAAGCTGCAAGCACGCACCCGTGCACAACTTGAAAAACTGGGTGTGGAAGTGTGCTGCGGCACGCCCGTGGCTGCCATCACAGATGAAGGTTATGCCTTGGGCGACATGCGAGTGCCTTGCCGCACCGTGCTGTGGGCCGCCGGTGTGGCCGCGTCGCCGCTGGGCGCCATGCTGGGTGCGCAACGCGACCGTGCCGGCCGCGTCAAGGTCAATGCCGACCTCACGGTGCCCGGCCACCCTGAAGTCTTTGTGGCCGGTGACCTGGCCAGCCTGGTGCAAGCCAATGGCCAGCCCGTGCCAGGCGTGGCGCCCGCTGCCAAGCAGATGGGCGCACACGTGGCGCGCACGCTGCTGGCGCGTTTGCGTGGCCAGCCGTCAACACCCTTTGTCTATGCCGACTACGGCAACCTGGCCACCATAGGCCGCATGGCGGCGGTGGTGGACCTGCGCGGCTGGCAGTTTTCAGGCCTGCTGGCCTGGTGGTTTTGGCTGGCGGCGCACGTGTTTTTCCTCATCGGCTTTCGCAACCGCATCACCGTGCTCATCAACTGGGCTTGGGCGTATTGGAGCTATGCGCGTGCGGCGCGCATTGTGTGGGGCGGGAGAGTCGAGGGTGCGACAACACCAGGTCCCGATACGCCCCTTCCCGATACGCCCCTTGCCCACAATCCGCCACCTCCCTGAGCCAGCTCAGGTGATGAAGCCCGGCATCGTTGTTGCCGGCAGCTTCATCCAAACTTGAGCGTTAGGCGAGCAGCCGCTCTGGCGCCAGATAGGCCTGGCGGAAGGTTTCGAAGTCCACCGTGTCGGCCGCTTCAATGGCGCGGCGCTGGCTGACCGACTCGGTGGCCATGGCCTCGAAGGCGGCCTGCTGATCGGCCGACCAGGCCAGGCCCAGCAAGTGTTGCTGCGTCTGCTGCGACTGGGCGCGAACGAATGCGGTGTAGCTGTGGCCAAAGTCGCGCTGCACGGCGTCGAGCACGCGCGCTGAAGGCAGGCTGTGCATGTCCCGCATGGCGGCCTGCGCGGCGGCCAGTGCAGCGCTGTAGTCCCGCGTGTCGTGCGTGGCGTCCAGCGCCGCCGCGATGGGCTGGCATTGCTGCAGCACTTCTTGTGTCCATTCCAGCAGCGTCACCTCGCGGCCGTCGCGCTCCAGCATCAAGCCAGGCTGGCGTCCAAAGGCGGCCGTGCGATGCTGGTTGCGGCCCAGCGCAGCAATCTCATCGGGCGTGTCGTTGGCGCTGTCTTGCAGCAGACAGTGCAGCAAGAAAACATCCAAAAAGCGCAGCGTGGGCGCGGCAATGCCCACCGGCACAAAGGGGTCCAAATCCATGCAGCGCACTTCGATGTATTCGACACCACGTTCGCGCAGCGCGTGCAGCGGGCGCTCACCAGGGCGTATCACGCGCTTGGGGCGGATGGTGCCGTAGAACTCGTTTTCAATCTGCAGCAGGGTGGTCGCCAGTTGGTTGTATTCACCGCCCAGGTTCTTGATGGCTATGGCTTCGTAAGGCGCATAGGGTTGGGTCAACGCGGTGTGCAGTGACGCGGCATAACCCTCAAGGCTGTTGTAGCTGACGGCCAGCGTGGCTTGCGCGTCGCTTTGGTAACCCAGGCGGCCCATGCGCAGGCTGGTGGCGTGGGGCTGGTAAAGCGTGTGTTCGCTCAGGCGCTGCAAGCCGTGGTCACGGCCGGCCACAAAGCTGGGGCACACGGCAGGGCTGGCGCCAAACAGGGCCAGCAGCACAAAGCTGTGGCGGCGGAAATTGCGGATGAGCGCAAAGTGCGCTTCGTTGTCCAGTCCCGGCAAAGACCAGTTGTAGTGGATGCCCGAGATGGTCTGCATGCGCCGCCCGTAGCGGTGGCCCAGGCCCATGCGGTAGACGCTTTTGGCGCGTGCGATATTGCTGCTGCCATAACTGCCGATGGGGATGTTTTCATCGGGCGGCAAACCGCAGGGCATGCTGCCCACCCACAGCTGTTCGCTGCCCAGGCTGCGGTAGGTGAACTGGTGGATGTGCGTGAGCTCGTCGATGCAGCTTTGCACGCCCGCGTGCACGCCGGTGATCAGCTCCAACTGGCTTTCGCTGTAGTCGGTGGTGATGTGCGGGTGGGTCAGGGCCGAGCCCAGCGCCTTGGGGTGCGGCGTGCGTGACAGCGCACCATTGGCTCGCGTGCGCAGGCTCTCTTTTTCAATGCCACGGCGGATGCCGCGCAAACGCTGGGCACCCAGCTGATTCA
>JANNEX010000190.1:0-3258 GCA_031379155.1 Rubrivivax sp. | reverse complement strand
TCGAAGTTGAGCTTCAAATCAGCCACCACGTTGGCGTGCAAGTCGCCGCCCAGCACCACCACGCCGCTCACCTGGCGCTTGGCCACCACACCCAGCAGACGCTGGCGTGACGCGGCGTAGCCGTCCCAGCCGTCGGTCCAATAGCGGCCGCCACCCGGGCGCGCGGGGTCTGTCCAGGCCAGGCGCGCCATCAGCGTTTGCTGCGCCAACAAGTTCCAGGGCCGCTCCAGCGACCAGCCCTGCGCCAGCCAGGCTTCTTGCTCGGCGCCCAGCAGGCTGCGTTTGGGGTCTTGCAGTTCAGGGCAGTCGCGCAGCCGCACATAGGCCGAACCGCCCTTGCCGGGGCGTGGGCAAGCTTGCGGGTCACGGTACTGGCGGTCGTCCAGCAGGTGCACTCGCGCCAGGCGGCCCCAGTCCAGGCGCTGCACGATGCGCATGCTGCCGTCCACGGGCCGCACGGCTTTGGGCAAGGGCATGTGTTCCCAGTAGGCGCGGTAGGCGTCGGCGCGCTGCTGCGCAAAGCCAAACTGCAAGTCTTGGCCTTGCAAGCCGGCGTAGTCGTTGTCGACTTCGTGGTCGTCCCACACCAGCAGCCAGGGACAGGCAGCGTGGGCGGCTTGCAGGGCCGGGTCGCTTTTGACCAATGCGTAACGTTGGCGGTAGTCAGCCAGGCTGCGCACGTGACCGCCCGTGACACGGCGCACCGGGTTAGGCCCGGTGGCGTATTCGTAGATGTAGTCGCCCAGGAAACAAATGAGGTCGAGGTTTTCTGCGGCAGCGTGGCGCCAGGCGGCAAAGTGGCCCACGTCCCAGCGCTGGCAGCTGGCAATCGCGAAGTCGAGTTGCGCAACCACCGCGTCAGCGGCGGGTGCCGTGCGTGTGCGGCCCACGGCGCTTTGCTGGCCCAGTGCCGTGAAGCGGTACCAGTACCAGCGCGCGGGCTGCAGGCTGTTGGGCTCGGCGTGCACACAATGCTGGTCTTGCGCCACGGCCGTCTCTTGGCCGCGCGCCACGATGCGCGTGAAGTTTTCATCCTCAGCGACTTGCCAGGTGACGCTGACTTCGCCGGGTAGGTCGGCGCCCGTGAGCAGGGTCCACAGCACCATGCCTTGTGGCTGCGGCTGGCCCGAGGCCACGCCCAGGCCAAAACGCGGCAGGTCGGCGGCCAGGGCATGGCGAATGAACACCGGCGCCGCTGCGGCTAACGCCAACACCTGGCGGCGGCCGGGGCCCACGCTCACGACAGACGCATTTGTGTGGGCGGCCGCGCCAGCTCGTCCAGGCTGATGCCCTTGTCGCGCAGCAGCGCTTCCAGCAGCGGCTTCAGGGGGCCCAGGCGCTCGTCCAGCGCGTCGCGCACGGTGTCGACAAAGACCTGCGTGCTGCGTTCGATTTCGATGTTCAGCGCCGTGCCCACCGCCTTGTCGGCAAAGGTCGTGGCACGCAGGGTTTCTGGGATCAGCCAGACCTCAAACCAGCCGCTGCCGCCGCTGTTGCGCTGCGCCTCGGCCACCGTCAGGCTGGCGCCGTTGACGGCGATGTAGCCTTTGGCGAAGACGTAGCGCATCCAAGGTGCTGCCACCGCAAACCGCAGCACGTGGTTGTTTTCTGGGCGGCGAATTTCAGCCAGCGTGGCCTTGAAGTCGATGTGGCCCGAGAGTGGGTGGCCGCCGATTTCGGCGCCGTCTTTGGCCGCGCGTTCGACGTTGATGCGGCTACCTTGAGCCAAGTCACCCAATGTGGTCAGGGCCAGGCTTTGCTGCATGACGTCGAAGTCGGCCGCGTCGCCGTCTTGCAAGCGCGTCACCGTCAGGCAGACACCGTCCACCGCCACGCTGGCGCCTATGGCCAGCCCGCTACAAAAGCCGGGCGCAAATTGCAGCGTGAAGCTGCGCAGACCGGGGCGGTCTTGCAGTTGCGCGACTGTGGCCACGCCTTGGATGATGCCGGTGAACATATCGCCACAAGCTTAGCAGCCTGTGGCGGACCTGGCGCCTCAGTTGCGCACTCAGTGGCAGGCTCAGTGCTGGGCTCAGTGCCAGGCAAACGGGCGAGTGCGCGGACTCAGGCTTGCTTGCGCCAGTTCTTGCGCCATTTCTTGCGCCAGTGCTTGCGTCTGCACGCCCATTTGCGCACGCAGCGGAAACAAGTCTTGTATGGCGCGCAGCGCGTCGGTCTTGAGGTGAGGAAACAGGTCAGCCAGGGCGCTTTGTGCCTGCGCTTCCTTCAGCAGTTCCGTGGGCGCGGCGCGGCGGGCGGAAAAGGCGGCGAAGGACGGTGACATGGCGGGGTTCCCTGGTGTGGTTTGTTCTCAGCCAGAGTCTGGCCGGGCCCTGTTTCAACACCGTGCCGCGCAAAGTTTCAAGTGTTGCGCCGCCCCGCCCTATGAAGGGCTGCTTGCGAGGCAGTCACGGTCCCAGCGCAAACACCGCCGTGGCCTCGGCTTTGCCCTTGAACACCACGTCACCCAGCGCGTCGGGCGCAAAGGCCACGCCCAAGCCGGCGCGTACCCTGCCGTCCAGCAAGATCGCGCGGCCGACCAGCTTGGTGTGCGCTTCCAGCCGCGCCGCCAGGTTTACGGTGTCGCCTATGCAGGTGTAGGTGGCGCGCTGCTGGGTGCCGGTGTAGCCGGCCACCACGTCGCCCGTGGCCAGGCCAATGCCGACGGCGATGGGCGCCTTGCCGGCCAACACACGCTCTGCATTGAGCAGTACCACCAGCTCCTGCATTTCCAGCGCCGCACGCGCGGCGGCCGCGCTGTGTTCGGCCAGCGGCAGCGGCGCGCCGAAGACGGCCATGAGGCCGTCGCCCACCATCTGGTTGACGACACCGCCGGCGGCCGTGATGGCCTCGAACATCAGCGTGTAGTAGGTGATGAGCAGCTCAATCGTCTCTTCGGGCGACTGCTGCTCCACCAGCGACGTGAAGCCGCGGATGTCGCTGAACATCACCGTGCAATGCACCCGCTTGCCACCCAGCGCAAAGCCACTTTCTTGCAGGTCTTGCGCCACTTCAGCGGTGGCGAAGCGGCGCACCATTTCTTTTTGCAAATCACGCAGGCGCTTCTTTTCCAGGCTGGCTTGCAAGCGCGCTTTGAGCAGCACGGCGTTGATGGGTTTGGGCAGGTAGTCCTCGGCGCCCAGCTCGATGCAGCGCACGACATTGGCCACACCTTCGACCGAACTGGTGACGATGACCGGCAGGTCGCGCAGCGCCAGATCGGCCTTCATGGCGGCCAGCACTTCAAAGCCGTCCATC
>JANNEX010000164.1:0-1869 GCA_031379155.1 Rubrivivax sp. | reverse complement strand
CATGCAAGAACTTTTCGATCCCTCACGACACGAGGCGCTGACCGCTGAGATCTGGGATCCGGAGTTGGCGCGCCTGGCGATTGAACGCATCTGCGCCGCTGCCGAGGCCGAGTTCGACGAACGTGAAGGAAGCTGGCTGCTGCACCCGCAAGACGACCCGACGCAGCCTGGCGCCAGGTCGTTGAACCTCTACTGGGGCGCCTGCGGCGTCGTCTGGGCCTTGCGGCACTTGGCGACACAGGGCGCTGTTCATCTGAAGCGCGACTACACGCGCTGGATTGAACGCTACCCCGATGGCTTGCGCCAAGAGGCGGCCGCAGAGATGCACGGCAGCGCCTCCTATCTGTTCGGTGAAAGTGCAGCACTGTTGTTGGCGTGGTTGACCACGCGCCGCGACGACTTCGAAGATCGACTGCATGCGGTCGTACAGGGCAATCAGCACAATGCGGCGCAAGAGCCGCTGTGGGGCAACGCGGGCACGGCACTCGCCGCGATCAGGATGGCCGAGGCCAGCGACGACAAGCGTTGGGCGCACCTTGTTCAGCAGTTGATCGATGCGTTGACCCAGGACATGGTCATCGACCCGGAGATCGGTACTTGGATTTGGCAGCAGAACCTGTACGGCAAGCTGTCTCGCCACCTGGGCGCAGGACATGGTCTGGCCGGCAATGCCTATGCCGCTTTGCGCGGAGCGGGCCACCTCGACACAGCCGTGGTGCAGACGATTGAGCAGCGCGCCCTGGAGACACTTTCGGTCACAGCGCTGCATGCCACGCTCGACGCCCCGGATGGCGAGGTCGCGCTGGTCAACTGGCATGTCCTGGTCGACAAGGATCGCATTGAGGCCTGGCTGGCCAAGGGTGGGAGACCCTTGGTGCAGGATTGTCACGGTGCGCCGGGCATCGTGTGCCGTTTCGCTGGCGTGCCGCGTTGCCCGCCGTGGGACAGCCTGCTGCGCGGCGCGGGTGAGTTGACGTGGCGCGCCGGGCCAGTGGCCAAAGGCCCTTCGTTGTGTCACGGCACCGCAGGTAGCGCGATGGCCTGCCTCAAGCTGTGGCGTCGCTTTGCCGAGCCCATTTGGCTAGAGCGTGCCAGACGGCTGGCAGTACACGCGGCTGCCCAGGTGGAGGCCGCGCGCACGCGCCATGGCCAAGGGCGGCACAGTCTGTGGACAGGAGACATGGGCGTTGCGTGTGTGCTGTGGAACTGCATCGTGGGCGATGACCGTTTTCCAACACTGGACCACTTCTAAGCCCCCGGCCCCTGGCAATCGCTGTCTAGATGCTGGTCCCCTGCTGAGGGTGCCAACAAGCTCTACGCAGCCAACGCCTGGCGCGTCCCTTCCGCGGGCATCCTCCACAAGAAGGCGAGCCGAGCTGCCAGTAAGTCGACAGTGCGCATCGACTGGAAGTGGCCGGCCGCCGTCAGCCAGCGTGAGAAAACTCGAAGGCAACTGAGCACCCAGTTGCCCACACTGGGGCCGCTGGACTCGACTGCGGTCGAGGGGCCGTGTGAGGCCAGGCCTTCCCAAGTCATCCTAATTCCGGCAGTTACCCCGTCGCCGGCAGCCAAGGCGGCGGCTTGAACGGTGCGAGAGTTGGCGCGATCCTGTCGCTGACGTAGCGCAGCAGCACCGCCCATCGGTCTGCGGCTTTGAACTGCTCCGCAGCTGCCTCGACATGCTGCAGTGCCGCGCGGATGTTGGCGATCAGCCCTTTGAGCAGGTTCGCCTTGCCGTGCAGCGGGGTCAGGTACAACGTGGTTTGTCGACTGCTGTGGGTGGCCCGTCCCACCGCTGCCAGCAGCAGCGGCCGGCTGGTGATGGCCTCCATGCGCGCCTTCGGGTTGGCCGCCCTGCAGTACCAACTC
>JANNEX010000140.1:0-2577 GCA_031379155.1 Rubrivivax sp. | reverse complement strand
ACATAACGCATCGTCACCTGGCTCTTGGCGTCCGGCCTCAGGAATGGAAGCCTGCCGTCTTTGCGCAGTTGCGCCTGGCGTTCCACCAGACGGTGCGCGTAGTAAATGGGCGCCGGCATGAGGTCGGGCGTTTCGTCGCAGGCGTAGCCAAACATCAGGCCCTGGTCGCCGGCGCCGGTGTTGAGGTGGTCGTCGCTGGCGTGGTCCACGCCCTGGGCGATGTCGTTGCTCTGCTTGTCGTAGCAGACCATCACCGCGCAGCCCTTGTAGTCGATGCCGTATTCGGTGTTGTCGTAGCCGATGCGCTTGATGGTGTCGCGCGCGACCTGGATGTAGTCGACGTGGGCGTTGGTGGTGATCTCACCGGCCAGCACCACCAGGCCGGTGTTGCACAGCGTCTCGGCAGCGACGCGGCTGCGCGGGTCTTGTTTGAAGATTGCGTCGAGGATGGCGTCTGAAATCTGGTCGGCCACCTTGTCGGGGTGACCTTCAGAGACGGATTCGGAAGTGAAGAGGAAGTCGTTCGCCACGGGGTGCTCCAGTTGATAAAACAGTCTGACTTTGCGTCGTCGCTGGTCAGAAGTTCTGGGTCCGCGGCGAACGCTTTAGCGAATTTGTTGAGCTGCTGGGTGGGTTGAGGCAAGGCCACAACAGTCCACACAAACTGCCCGGCGGTGCTGGCTATCCTCAAAGATATGCTAGCCGCCGCTATCGCCCCGCAAGTTGTTCTTTAACTCGGCGATAGCCCAATTATACGAATCCCGCATCCCATGTCGCCTTTGCTGTTTTGGTTGTCCCGCCGTTCCCTGCGCTTTTTGCACGCCTTGGGAGCCGGCGCGGGTTGGCTGGCCTATGCAGGATCGGCCAGCTACCGTGCGCGTCTGCGCGCCAACGCGGCACTGGCGGGCGTGGACACACAGGCGCGTCGCGCCTCGGTGGCCGAAGCCGGCAAACTGCTGGCCGAATTGCCGCGCCTGTGGCTGCGCCCGCGTGAACAAGCCATCAACGACCCCGTGCGCTGGGAAGGCGCCGAGCTGATTGAACAAGTGCTGGACCAGGGCCGCGGCCTCATCTTGCTGACACCGCACATGGGCAGTTTTGAAGTCGCCGCGCAGGCCTACGCCCAGCGTTTTGGCACACGCAAGCCCATCACCGTGCTCTACCGCCCCGCGCGCCAGGCCTGGCTGCGTGAACTGGAAGAAACCGCGCGTGCACGTCCCGCGCTGGCCACCGCGCCGGCCACGCTGGCCGGTGTGCGCCAGTTGATGCGCGCGCTGCGTCAAGGTCAGTCCCTGGGCCTGCTGCCCGACCAGGTGCCGCCCGACGGCATGGGCGTGTGGGCACCGTTTTTTGGCCAGCCGGCCTACACCATGACGCTGGCGGCCAAGTTGGCGCAGCTCTCGGGCGCGGCGGTGTTGTTGATCTGGGCCGAACGCTTGCCGCACGGCGCGGGCTATGTGGTGCGCTTGCAGCCGTTGGCGCAAGCCCTGCCCGAGCGTGCCGCACTGAGCGAAGAAGCCTGGACACTGGCGGCGGCGGCAGCCATCAACCGCTCGATGGAAAGCGTCATCCTGCAGCAGCCTTCGCAGTACCTGTGGGCTTACCACCGCTACAAAAATCCGCGCCAGGCGCGGCCCGCGCCATGAGCACGCCGGGCCGCCCCAAGAGCGAATACCGCAGTGCGCAGCACGAAGGCACACCAGTGAGCACGCCGGGCCGCCCCAAGAGCGAATACCGCAGTGCGCAGCACGAAGGCACACGAGTGAGCACGCCGGGCCGCCCCAAGAGCGAATACCGCAGTGCGCAGCACGAAGGCACCCGGTGACGCTGCTGGCCCGACTTCTTCTGGCGCTGGTGTGGCTGCTGCACCTGCTGCCGCTGGGCGTGCAAGCGCTGCTGGGCCGTGGCCTGGGCGTGATCATGCACAGCCTGGCGCGTGCACGCCGGCGCGTGGCGCTGCGCAATGTCGAGCTCTGCCTGCCCGAGTTGAACCCGGCGCAGCGCAAGGCCCTGGTGCGTGAACACTTCCAGTGGCTGGCGCGCAGCCTGCTCGAGCGCGGCCTGCTTTGGTACGCGTCGCCGCAGCGTCTGAAAAGCCTCATCCACATCGAAGGCGACGTGCACCTGGCCGAGACCAGCGCGCGCCCCGTGATGTGGCTGGTGCCGCACTTCCTGGCCGTGGATGTGGCGGGTGCGGCCACGCAACTCTTCCAGACACGCCGGGTCTGCAACGTCTACACGGCGCAGAGCAACCCTGTGCTGGACCGGGCGCTGAAAAACGGCCGTGGCCGCTTTGGCCTGGCCGACATGTTCACGCGCCAGCAAAGTGCTTTGCCGCTGGTGCGCGCCATCAAAAAAGGCAGCGCGTTTTTCAACCCCTCGGACATGGACTTTGGCCTGCGCGACGCCGCCTTTGTGCCCTTCTTCGGCCACGCCGCCGCCACGCTGCTGGCACCATCGCGTTTGGCACGCAGCCTGAACATGGTGGTGCAACCGGTGGTGGCAGAAATGTTGCCCGCAGGCCTTGGCTGGCGCGTGCGCTTCCTGCCCGCCTGGACCGACTGGCCCAGCGACGAC
>JANNEX010000118.1:0-6714 GCA_031379155.1 Rubrivivax sp. | reverse complement strand
CTTGCACGCCAAGCTGGCGGTGGTGGACAGGCGGGTGCTGTTTGTGGGCTCGATGAACCTGGACCCACGCTCGGCCACCATCAACACCGAACTTGGCGCCGTCATCAACAGCCCGCAGTTGGCGCGCGAGATGATCCGCATCATCGATGTCGACCGGCTGCAAAGCGCCTACCGGCTGCGCCTGAGCGACGACGGCCAGCGCTGCGAATGGCTGGGCTACGAAGGCGACAAGGAAGTGGTGCTGACCGAAGAGCCCGACTCGACCTTTTGGCAGCGTGTGAAGTTGATGCTGCTGCGGCCCCTGGTGCCTGAGTCTTTGCTCTAGTCGCCGGCCGGGTTAACGCGGTGGCGAAGTTGATGGCAGCGGCTGCTGACGCAGGGCCTTGAGCTTGGCGCGCATCCAGTCGCCGCTTTTTTGCGCGGCGGCCTCACCGCAGCGAATGGCGTAGTCCTCGCCGCTCATGTTGCTGCGGCTGGCGGCCTTGTCGATGAAGTCTTCTGCCGACACCAGCATGTCGCGCGCGGCCATGTACTCAAATTTCTTGGTCAGGTGCTCTTGCGCCTGATCGGAACGGTAGGCGGTGCCGCCGCGAATGAACTGGCAGCCCGACTTACCCACGGCTTGCAACAGGCTCGTGATTTCACGCTGAGTCGCAGGGTTGAGTTGCGCCGCGCAGGGCCAGGCGCACAGGGCCAGGCACGCCGCGATGGCGCCCAGCGCGCGCGCCCGCAACGAACTGCGGGGCGTCATGCTGGGCAATGGTGGCAAGGCTGGCATGGCGTGGCGGCTGTTTGGCAACGGGGCAAGACCGATTGTCGCCAAAGCCCGCGCCGACTTACAGCGCGCTGAGTCCGGCAGTGACTTTCATCGTTGGCAGACCGCCGCCAAGAATGGGCAGCCACGGGCGGTCTGACGACTACCCGTCTGCCACACCGTCGAAGACTTCAGCCATCGCCAACCGCATGCCTACGCTGTCCAGCACCAGTTCGGTGTGGCCGGTCTGGTCCACCAATTCGAAGTTGCTTCGCTCGTTGCGGCGGAACACTTCCACGCGGCGCGTGTCGGGGTCCACCAGCACGTACTCCAGCAGGCTGGCAATTTGCCGGTAGGCCGCGAACTTCAGGCCACGGTCGTAGGCCTGGGTGCTGTCGGACAGCACTTCGATGATCAATGTCGGGCTGCGAAAGATCATCTCAGTGCGCAAGTCGGCTGCGTCGCAGGTGACGAATACGTCGGGGTAGAAAAGGGCGTCGTTGGCCAATTGCACCTTCACGGACTCGGTGAAGGCCCGGCACTGGGTGTCCTTGAGATGCGCTCTGAGTGAAGCAAACAGGTTGCCGCTGACCAGCGCATGAATGCGTCGGACGCCGACCATGGCAAAGACCTCGCCACGATAGAACTCGTGGCGGGTGTCCTCGGTGTTTTCCCATTCCAGGAATTCACCGATCGTCAGCCTCAGTGCAGGGACAGACATGGCGTGCGCTGTTGTCGAACAGAGAGGTCGACAGTGTAGGCGTCTGTCACCCTGTCAGGGATACAAACCGCGCTCTTCGCGCGCAATCAAGATGCGCTCACACGCCACCGCAAAAGTCGCGGTGCGCAGCGTGGTCTTGTGGCGGTCAGCGGTGTCCCAGATTTTCTTCAGCGCATCGACCATGATCTTGTCCAGCCGCACATTGATCTCGTCTTCGCTCCAGAAGAAGGACGAAAAGTCCTGCACCCATTCGAAGTAGCTCACCGTCACGCCACCGGCGTTGCAGATCACGTCGGGCACCACCAGCACGCCGCGGCTGGCCAGGATGTCATCGGCCTCGGGCACGGTGGGGCCGTTGGCGCCTTCCAGCACCAGCTTGGCCTTGATGCGGTTGGCGCGCGCGGCCGAGATCTGGCCTTCGAGTGCGGCGGGGATCAGGATGTCGCACTTCACGTCCCAGAAGGCTTCGCCGTCCATGCTTTCAGCGCCCGGGAAGCCGCCGACACCGCCGCGTGTGCGCACATAGGCGGCCAGGTCGGCAATGTCAAAACCTTTGTCGTTGAAGATGGTGCCGGTGTGGTCTTGCGCCGCCACCACGATGCCGCCGGCCTGCGCAAAAAGTTCTGCCGCCGACGAGCCCACATTGCCATATCCCTGCACGGCCACGCGCGCGCCGTTCAGGTTCAAGCCCAGGCGGCGCGCGGCTTCGCGCCCGGTCACAAACACACCACGCCCGGTGGCCTTCACGCGGCCTAACGAGCCACCCAGGTGAATGGGCTTGCCCGTGACCACGCCAGTCGCGGTGGTGCCGGTGTTCATGCTGTAGGTGTCCATCATCCAGGCCATGATCTGGCCGTTGGTGTTGACATCGGGCGCAGGAATGTCGCGCTGCGGGCCGATGATGATGCCGATCTCACTCGTGTAGCGCCGAGTCATGCGCTCCAGTTCTTTGATGGACAGCAGCTTGGGGTCGACGCGTATGCCGCCCTTGGCGCCGCCGTAAGGCAGGTTGACGGCGGCGCATTTCACCGTCATCCAAGCACTCAGGGCCATGACTTCTTCCAAGGTCACGTCGGGGTGGAAACGCACACCACCTTTGCCAGGGCCGCGGCTGAGGTTGTGCTGGACACGATAACCTTCAAAGTGAGCGACATCGCCGTTGTCCATTTCAATCGGCACATCGACGATCAGCGCACGCTTGGGGCGCTTGAGCGTTTCCACCCACTTGGCCAGGTGGCCCAGGTAGGGCACAACACGGTCAACCTGCGACAGATAGGTGCCCCAGGGGCTGTTGGGCGTGGGGTGGACGTAGGACAGGGGTGAGGTCATGGTGTCTCCGGGGTGTGGGTTCGGCTGCTTTGCGCACCTGGGCTTTGTGGGCCGGCGGCATGGCTGCGCACTGTAGGCGCGTGGGCACCGAATTTGTCACGGCACATCATGCCGGCTTTGCATGGCCTGTGGCGGCGCCTCACATGACCCAGCGTCGCCTGCGTCGCGGGGGCTCAGGTCCAGGACAGATCGTGCTGGCTCAGTGGCAGCGAGCGGATGCGCTTGCCAGTGGCCGCAAACACCGCATTGCACAGCGCCGGCGCCAAGGGCGGTATGCCGGGCTCACCCAGGCCGGTGGGCGCACGTTCGCTGTCGACAAAGTGCACGTCGATTCGACCGGGTGCATCAGGCATGCGCAGCAGCGCGTAGCTGTCGAAATTGCCCTGCACCACGGCGCCGTCGTCCAGCGTGATGGCCTGGAACAGGCTGCTCGACAGCGCATCCATCACCGAGCCCTGCACCTGCTGTTCGGCGCCGTCCAGGTTGACGATCTGGCCCACGTCCACCGCAGCGGTGACACGCTGCACACGCAAGCGGCCGGCCGGTGTGACGCTGACTTCCACCACATAGGCCACATAGCCGCCGTAGCTGAACTGCGACGCCAGGCCCAGGCCTGTGCCACGCGGCAGGATGCGGCCCCAGCCGGCACGATCAGCGGCCAGGTGCAACACGGCCTTCATGCGCGCCATGTCAAAGTCGGGCTCTTTGAGTTCACGGTCTTGCCCCAGCATCTGCAGCCGAAAGGCCAGCGGATCCTGGCGCGCCGCGTGGGCCAACTCGTCCAGAAAACCTTCGAGCATGAAAGCATTGGTGTTGTTGCCCGGCGCGCGGTAGGCGCCGCTGGGTACCGGGCTGCTGAGCATGGTGGCTTCAACGCGGTAGTTGGGGATGAAACGCGCCGGGAACAGCGTGGCGCGCAACTTGGGCGTTGTGGGGTCACGAAAAGCATGGCGCACGGTGTGCAAATGCCAGGCCACGATGCTGCCCTGTGCGTCCAGCCCGGCCCTGAACTTTTGCCACACCGGCGGACGGTAGAAGTCGTGCCGCATGTCGTCTTCGCGTGTATAGATCAGCTTGATGGGCAGCTTCATGCGCAGCGCCATCGCTGCGGCGATCAACACAAAGTCAGACTCGGCACGGCGGCCAAAAGCGCCGCCCAGGCGCGGGATGCTGACACGCACACGCTGGCTGGGCAGGCCCAGCACGGCTTCGATCATCAGCGGCACGTTGGCCGGCTGCTGGCTGGGCGTGATGAGGTGCAAGCCGCCGTCGGGCATGGGCTCGGCCAGGCAGCTCATGGGTTCCAGTGCGGCGTGGGCCAGCGTGGGCGCTTCGTAAATCGCTTCGACGACGGTGGTGGCACTGGCCAGCGCGGCGCGTGTGTCGCCGTCGTCGCGCCAGACTTCGGCGCCGTCGCGGATCAGCAGCGCCAGCGCCTGTTCACGTTCGCTGCGGCTGTTGTGCTGACTGTCGGGCAGGGTCTGCCACACGACCTGCAAGACCGACTTGGCCTTGAGCGCGGCCCAGGTGCTGCTGGCCACGATGGCCACACCCGGGCAGTAACCCGACAAGCCGTAGACGCTGGGGTGGCGCCGCATCGCGTCGGCGCTGCCGGGCAGCACAAAAGCGTCGCGCACACCGGGCAAGCTCTTGATGTGCGCCAGGTTGGCCGAGACCACCGCGCCACCGAACTGCGGGCATTGTTCGTAGACGGCGTGCAGCTGGCCGGGCCTGTCGTGGTCCAGGCAAAACAGCGGCGCGCCACGCACCATGGCGGCGCTGTCGACACCCGGCACGCGCGTGCCCAGCAGCGTGTAGGCGCTGCATGGCTTGAGCTTGATTTGTGCCGCGTCGGGCACAGGCAGGCGCGCGGCGGCGTCGGCCAGCTCGCCATAGCCCAGGCTGCGCCCGCTGGCGGCGTGGAACACCCGGGCACGTGCCGTGCTGAGCTGATCGGCGGGCACTTTCAGGCGCTGCGCCGCAGCGCTCAGCAGCATGGCGCGCGCTGTTGCGCCAGCGCGGCGCAGCGGCTCCCAGGCGCTGAGGATGGAGTTGCTGCCGCCAGCGCCTTGGTCGCTCAGGCGCGCGTCCCAGGGCGCTTGTTCGATCTTCACCTGGTCCAGGCCGACGTCCAGCTCTTCGGCCAGCAGCATGGGCAGCGAGGTTTTCACGCCCTGGCCCATGTCGGGGTTTTTGGCCAGCAGGGTGATAACACCGTCGGGTGTGATGCGGATGAGGATGCTGGGGCTGAAGGTGTAGGCTGTGCCGCTGCCTGCTGGCCCGCAGCTCAGGCCCAGCAGCAGGCCGCCGCCAGCCAGTGAGGAGGCCTGCAAGAAGCCGCGGCGGCTGAGCAAGTTCAACGCGGCCTTCATGCTGCATCTCCCATCGCCGCTGCGGTTTTGATGGCAGCACGCACGCGCAAGTAAGTGCCGCAGCGGCACAGGTTGCCGGCCATGGCCGCGTCGATGTCGGCATCGCTGGGTTTGGGCTTGTGCTGCAGCAGCGCAGCGGCCTGCATGATCTGCCCGGCCTGGCAGTAGCCACACTGCGGCACGTCGTGCTGTATCCAGGCGCGCTGCACGCGGTGCTGGCCCTGCGCGTGCAGGCCTTCGATGGTGGTGATGTGTTTGCCCGCCAAAGCCGCCACGGGCAGCTGGCAAGCGCGCTGCGCTTGCCCATCGACATGCACGGTGCAAGCGCCACACAGGCCTTTGCCGCAGCCGTATTTGCTGCCGTGCAGTTGCAGGGCGTCACGCAGCACCCATAGCAGGGGGGTGTCGGCGGCCACATCGGCGCGGCGCGCCTGGCCGTTGACCTGGAGTGTGTAGATAGGCATGGCAGTCCTCACCCAGCGGGCGTTGTGGAGCGCCCAGCCTAGGCGGCCAGGGCCTGGCTATCAGCCGCGCGCCGACGAAGCACGGTTTTGGGGGCTTGAAGCGCGGTGCCGCGCTGGCCTGTCAGTGCAGGCGCAGCACTGGCCAGCCGCAGCGTGCGGCTTCAGCGGCCAGGCGCTTGTCAGGGTGCACGACCACGGCGTGGTTGGCGGCGCGCAGCAGTGGCAGGTCGTTGCTGGAGTCGCTGTAGGCCCAGGACTCAAAGTCGGCCAGCGCCTGGCCGCGTGCTACCAGCCAGGCGTGCAGGCGCGTGACCTTGCCTTCGCGCATGTTCAGCGTGCCTTGTGTGTTGCCGTTGAAACAGCCATCGGCGCCGATTTCGCAGTCGGTGGCGATGAGGTGTTGAATGCCCAAATCCTGCGCCGCGAGCTCGGTGATGAAGCGGTTGGTGGCCGTGGTCAGCACCACCAGCGCGCCGCTGCTTTGCTGCTCGGCCACCAGTGCACGCGCGGCGGCGCCGATGCGTGGTGCCACCACGTCGTGCAAAAAGCTGCGCCGCAGCGGCCCCCATTGCGCGGGTGTGCGGCCAGCCAGCGTCGCGACATAAAACTCGCTGAAGGCCTGCGCGCTGACCGTGCCGGCGCGGTAGTCACGCTCCATGGCGGCGTTGCGCTCGGCAAAGCTGGCGCGGTCAAGCACGGCCTGCTCGATCAGGAAGTCGCACCACAGCACGTCGCTGTCGCCGTCCAGCAGCGTGTGGTCCAGATCAAAAAGTACCAGCTTGTTCAAGGCGAACGAAGGTGCCAGGCCTTGGACCGTGTGAAGGTCTGAATGCCGTGGGTGGACAGCGTCAGCCCCAGGCCCGAGTCACCATGCCCTGACCAAGGCAGGCGTGGGCTGACGCGGTCGCAGCAGTTCCAGTACACGCTGCCGGCGTTGACACGCGACAGCAGCGCGCGCGCCACGGCTTCGTCCTTGGTGAACACACCCGCGGTCAACCCGTAGCGCGTGTCGTTCATCAGCGTCACGGCTTCGTCGTCGCTGCTGACTTTTTGGATGCCGATGACGGGGCCGAA
>JANNEX010000094.1:0-5694 GCA_031379155.1 Rubrivivax sp. | reverse complement strand
GACCTGCACCGCCATGGCGTGCTGGCCAAACACGGCGTGGAGATGATCGGCGCCAACGAGCAAGCCATCGAAAAAGCCGAAGACCGTATGAAGTTCAAGGACGCCATGACGTCCATAGGCCTGGCCTCGGCCAAGAGCGGCATTGCGCACAGCATGGACGAAGCGCTGATGGTGCAAAAGCGCATCCAGGCCGACATTGGCGGCACGGGCTTCCCCATGGTCATACGCCCCAGCTTCACCATGGGCGGCACGGGCGGTGGCATTGCCTACAACCCCGAGGAATTTGAAGAAATCTGCAAGCGCGGGCTCGACCTGTCGCCGACCAAAGAGCTGCTCATCGAAGAGAGTTTGATTGGTTGGAAAGAGTTTGAGATGGAGGTTGTGCGCGACCGCGCTGACAACTGCATCATCGTGTGCAGCATCGAGAATTTGGACCCCATGGGCATCCACACCGGTGACAGCATCACCGTGGCTCCAGCGCAGACGCTTACCGACAAGGAATACCAGGTGATGCGCAATGCCAGCATCGCCATCCTGCGCGAAATTGGCGTCGATACCGGCGGCAGCAATGTGCAGTTTTCAGTGAACCCGAAAGACGGCCGGCTGATCGTGATCGAGATGAATCCGCGTGTCTCGCGCTCATCGGCCTTGGCTTCCAAAGCCACCGGCTTTCCCATTGCCAAAGTGGCCGCCAAGCTGGCCGTGGGCTACACGCTGGACGAGTTGCGCAATGACATCACGGGCGGTGCCACGCCAGCGAGCTTTGAGCCCAGCATCGACTACGTGGTGACCAAGATTCCGCGTTTTGCGTTCGAAAAATTCCCCGCCGCCGACCCGCACCTGACGACGCAAATGAAGAGTGTGGGCGAGGTCATGGCCATGGGCCGCACCTTCCAGGAAAGTTTCCAAAAAGCGCTGCGCGGTTTGGAAACCGGCATCGACGGCTTGAGCGAACGCAGCACAGACCGCGACGAAATCATCGACGAGATCGGCAACGCCGGGCCCGAGCGCATCCTGTTCGTGGGCGATGCTTTTCGCATCGGCATGACGCTGCACGAAATCTTCGAAGAAACCGCCATCGACCCCTGGTTTCTGGCGCAGATTGAAGAGCTCATCACGCTGGAAAAACAAGTCGCCCAGCGTGAGCTGGCGACGATCAGCGAACCAGAAATGCGTCACCTGAAGAAGAAGGGCTTCTCAGACCGCCGCCTGGCCAAGCTGCTGCGCACCCACCAGCACGCGGTGCGCGAACGCCGCCACGCCCTGGGTGTGCGGCCGGTCTACAAACGTGTGGACACTTGCGCGGCAGAGTTCGCCACACAAACCGCCTACCTCTACAGCGCCTACGAAAACGCCGACGGCGAATGCGAGGCGCAGCCCAGCACACGCAAAAAAATCATGGTGCTGGGCGGTGGCCCCAACCGCATCGGCCAGGGCATCGAGTTCGACTACTGCTGCGTGCACGCCGCGCTGGCGCTGCGCGAAGACGGCTTCGAGACCATCATGGTCAACTGCAACCCCGAGACCGTGTCCACCGACTACGACACGTCTGACCGTTTGTACTTTGAGCCCGTGACGCTGGAAGACGTGCTTGAGATCGTGGCCAAAGAAAAGCCCTTTGGCGTCATCGTGCAGTACGGCGGCCAAACGCCGCTGAAACTGGCGCTGGATTTGGAACGTGCGGGCGTGCCCATCATCGGCACGTCGCCTGACTCCATTGACATTGCCGAAGACCGCGAACGCTTCCAAAAACTGCTGCACCAGTTGGGCCTCAAGCAGCCGCCCAACCGTACCGCGCGCACCGAAGAACAGGCGCTTGTGCTGGCACAAGAGATCGGCTACCCGCTGGTGGTGCGCCCCAGCTATGTGCTGGGCGGCCGCGCCATGGAAATCGTGCATGGCGACAAGGACCTTGAGCGCTACATGCGCGAAGCCGTGAAGGTCAGCGAGAAGTCGCCCGTGCTTCTGGACCGCTTCCTCGACGATGCGATTGAAGTCGACGTCGACTGCATCAGCGACGGCGTGGACGTGATGATCGGCGGCATCATGGAACACGTCGAAGCCGCTGGCATCCACAGCGGCGATTCGGCCTGTTCGCTGCCACCGTATTCACTGAGCCCGGCGCTGCAAGACGAGATGCGCCGCCAGGCTGCGGCCATGGCGCGTGCATTGAAAGTGGTGGGGCTGATGAATACGCAGTTCGCGGTGCAAGGCGAAGGCGATGCGGCCGTGGTCTACGTGCTGGAAGTCAACCCACGCGCTTCACGCACGGTGCCGTTTGTGAGCAAGGCCACCGGCCAGCCATTGGCCAAGATTGCCGCGCGCTGCATGGCCGGGCAATCTCTGGCATCGCAAAAGAGTGCCGACGGCAGGCCGCCGCGTGAAGTGGTGCCGCCTTACTTCAGCATCAAGGAAGCGGTGTTTCCGTTCAACAAGTTTCCGGGTGTCGACCCCATCCTGGGGCCGGAGATGCGATCTACCGGCGAAGTCATGGGCGTGGGCCGCAGCTTTGGTGAGGCCATGCTCAAAAGCCAGCTCGGCGCGGGTTCACGCTTGCCCAGCAAGGGCACGGTGGTCATCACTGTCAAACAAAGCGATCACGACCGCGCTGTCAAGGTGGCCAGCGACCTGGTCGACCTGGGCTACCAGGTGGTGGCCACCAAAGGCACGGCGGCCACCATCGCGCAGGCGGGTGTGCCGGTGCGTGTGGTCAACAAGGTCAAGGACGGGCGGCCGCACATTGCCGACATGGTCAAGGCCGGCGAGATTCATCTCGTCTTCACCACCGTGGATGAAACGCGCACGGCGATTGCCGATTCGCGCTACATCCGCACCGCAGCACTGGCCCACCGCATCACCTACTACACGACCATGGCGGGTGCTGAGGCGGCCACCGAAGCGCTCAAACACCAGGACGACCTGGCCGTGATTTCGCTGCAAGAGATGCATGCTGAACTGAGCGCCCAAATGAGCGCCCAAATTCCCGACTTGCACTAAACTTGCCCCGTCGTCCGCCGCAGGCCGCCCGCTTTTCAGCGGTTGCTGCGGCGGTTTCACTTTGCCAGACGAAGAACAGCCTTCCATGCAGACCATTCCCCTCACACGGCGCGGCGCCGACTTGCTCAAGAGCGAATTGCAGCGGCTCAAGTCGGTGGAGCGCCACGCCGTCATCCAAGCCATTGCTGAAGCGCGCGCGCAAGGCGACCTGTCGGAAAACGCCGAGTACGAAGCCGCTAAGGACAAACAAGGCTTCATTGAAGGCCGCATCAAGGAAATTGAGTCCAAGCTGGCTGCGGCCCAGGTCATTGACCCGTCAAGCCTGGATGCCGATGGCAAGGTGGTGTTTGGCGCCACGGTAGACCTGGAAGACGAAGATAGCGGCGCCAAGGTCACCTACCAAATTGTGGGCGATGACGAGGCTGACCTCAAGCTGGGCCTGGTGTCCATCAGCAGCCCGATCGCACGCGCGCTGATTGGCAAGCAGCCTGGCGACGTTGCAGAGGTGCAAGCCCCGGGCGGCATCAAGCACTGGGA
Source organism: Rubrivivax sp. (assembly GCA_031379155.1). Taxonomy (GTDB): domain Bacteria; phylum Pseudomonadota; class Gammaproteobacteria; order Burkholderiales; family Burkholderiaceae_C; genus Rubrivivax. The sequence continues at coordinate 2,160 of JANNEX010000094.1, read as the reverse complement.
AATTGTTGACGTGCGCTACGCCTGAAACGCGGCGCTGCTTTCTAGACAGTTCAGCCCTGGGCTTTGCGCTTTACGCTGGTCACGCGCGACTTGGTGCGCTTGATCTGGCCACCGGCAGTCACGCGTTCATTGCCAAACACCTTCACCTTCTTGACCGTGGCGCGGTGGTTGCCACTCTTGGAAAAGCTCACGATCTTCACCGTGCGTGGGCCCGGCTGGCGGTCGTCACGCTCGGCTTTTTCCTTGGGCGGCAGAGGGCGCCACAGCACGATGAGCTTACCGATGTGCTGGATGGGCGCGGCACCCAAGCTGTCAGCCAGGCTGGCCAGCATGGCTTCACGCGCAGCGCGGTCGTCGGAAAACACCCGCACTTTGATCAGACCGTGGGCCTTCAAGGCATGATCAACTTCTTTCTCCACCGCAGGCGTCAAGCCTTCGCCGCCAATCATGACCACGGGGTCGAGGTGATGGGCGCTGGAGCGGTGCTCTTTGCGTTGGGCGGGCGTCAATTGAATTGCGGTCATGACCGTATTATCGGCTGCACATGAAGGTCATCAGCCAAAGCAAGAAGATCAACAAGGCGTGGCTCAACGACCACATCAACGATCCTTACGTGAAGATGGCCAAGCGTGACGGCTACCGTGCGCGCGCCGCCTACAAGCTCAAGGAAATTGACGAGTCGCTCAAGCTGCTCAAGCCCGGGCAAGTGGTGGTTGATCTGGGCGCTGTGCCCGGCGCCTGGAGCCAGTATTTGCGGCGCAAGTTTGCCGGTGCCGGCGCGGCGGTGGGTGAGCTTGACGGCAGCATCATTGCGCTGGACCTGCTGCCTTTTGAGCCCATCGAAGGCGTGCACTTTTTGTTGGGCGACTTCCGCGAAGCAGTGGTATCGCAGCAGCTGGTGGACGTGCTGGACGGCCGCTTGGTCGACGTGGTGCTGTCCGACATGGCGCCCAACCTGTCGGGCATTGAATCTTCAGACGCTGCCCGCATTTCACATCTGGTGGAACTGGCGGTGGAGTTCTGCATGCACCACCTCAAACCCGATGGCGCCCTGGTCTGCAAGTCCTTCCACGGCAGCGGCTACAGCCAGCAGGTCAAACTCTTCAAAGAGAGCTTTCGTGTCGTCAAACCCATCAAACCCAAGGCTTCGCGCGACAAGTCGGCTGAGACCTTTTTGGTGGGCATGGGCCTGAAGAAGCCTTGAGTCCTGCGCACTGTGCTTCAAGCTGACTCAAGTGGCGTGCAGATGGCGTGCAGATGGCGTGCAGTCAACACGCTTTTCAGGGCACCTGCCTGCGCAGGGCAGAGGGAAGTCGCACCCTTGTCTGGCCTAGAATCGGCCCCATCTACCGTGCTATGCGGTGGTTCGCCTCCGAGCCGCTGTGCCGCTGAATTCGAAAGGGAGCTACGGTGAACAATCAATGGTTTTCCAAAGTCGCCGTCTGGCTGGTGATCCTGCTGGTGTTGTTCACTGTCTTCAAGCAGTTCAACAGCGGCACGGCGCAAGGCAATCAAATCGGCTATTCCGACTTCCTGGAGGAAGTGCGCGGCAAGCGCATCAAGGCCGTCACGCTGCAAGAAAACCCTGGCGGCGGCACAGAGATTTTGGCCCTCACCACCGACGACAAGAAGCTGCGCAGCACCGCCACCTTTCTTGACCGTGGCCTGGTGGGCGACCTCATCAACAATGGCGTCAAGTTCGACGTCAAGCCGCGTGAAGAGCCCAGCATCCTGATGAGCATTCTGCTCAGCTGGGGCCCCATGCTGCTGCTGATTGGCGTCTGGATCTACTTCATGCGCCAAATGCAAGGCGGCGGCAAAGGCGGCGCTTTCAGCTTTGGCAAGAGCAAGGCGCGCATGCTGGATGAAGCCAACAACACCACCACCTTCGCTGACGTGGCCGGCTGCGACGAAGCCAAGGAAGAAGTCAAAGAGCTGGTCGATTTCCTCAAAGACCCGCAAAAGTTTCAAAAGCTCGGCGGCCGCATCCCGCGCGGTGTGCTGCTTGTCGGCCCCCCTGGCACCGGCAAGACCCTGCTGGCCAAGGCCATTGCCGGTGAGGCCAAGGTGCCGTTTTTCAGCATCAGCGGCTCTGACTTTGTGGAGATGTTTGTTGGCGTGGGCGCGGCGCGTGTGCGCGACATGTTCGAACAGGCCAAG
>JANNEX010000065.1:0-10066 GCA_031379155.1 Rubrivivax sp. | reverse complement strand
CAGCAAAACGCCGTTGGGCGACGCTTCAATGGCGGCCAGGAAGTGGCCCAGGCGTTGCCGTTCTTGGCTCAGCGCCAGGTCTTTGTTGCGCAAGGCACGCTCGACGCGGTAGCCCAGTTCGCCCCAGAAGCCGCGGTCGCGCGGCGCCTGGTCTTGCTGGGGGCCGCGCAGCCACTCAAGCAACTGGTTGCCGCGCCAGGCGTCCACCAGCACAGCCACGGCCAGTGCGGCCATGGCGCCCACGATGGCGGCCAAGGCCACGTGTTGGTTGAGCGCGCCAAACAAAGCGCCCAGGCCCCCGCCCATCAGCAAGGCCAGCAACACAGCCACGGTGCGCGGCAGCAGCCAGTCCATGCTGCGGGGCCCCTAGCTGGCCGCAACGGCCACGGGTTGCGCCAGACGGTAGCCCGCGCCACGCACGGTTTCAATCATCGCTGCGCAATGCCCCGGCGCCAGCGCCTCGCGCAGGCGCTTGACGTGCACGTCCACCGTACGCTCTTCGATGAAGACGTGGTCCCCCCAGACACGGTCAAGCAGCTGCGCGCGGCTGTGTACACGCTCGGGGTGGGTCATCAAGAAGTGCAGCAGCCGAAATTCGGTCGGGCCCATTTTCAGTTCAATCGACTCGGCGCCCACGCCAGACGTGACACGGCGCGTGGCCGGGTCCAGTTTCAATGCGCTCACTTCGACGGCCATGTCCAGCGCTTCGGGTGCTTGGCGCCGCAGCAGCGCGCGTATGCGCGCCAGCAGTTCACGCGGTGAAAAGGGCTTGGTCAGGTAGTCGTCGGCGCCCGCATCCAGGCCGTTGATCTTGTCAGCTTCGTCGGCACGCGCGGTCAGCATGATGATGGGCAAGCTGCGCGTGCGCGCGTTGCTGCGCCAACGCCGCGCCAGTTGCAGGCCCGACTGGCCGGGCAACATCCAGTCCAGCAGCACCAGGTCAGGCAAGACGCCGTCCACGGCTGCCTGGGCGGTGTCAGCGTCGGGCGCCAGCGTGACTTCAAAACCCGCATGGCGCAGGTTGATGGCGATCAATTCGGCAATCGCGCTTTCGTCTTCAACGACCAAAATCGAAGCCATGGCAGCGTGCCCCTAGCGCACCACGTTTTCGACATCCTCAACCGAGGTGTGTCGCACGTCCGTGCCCTTGACGACGTAGATGATGGCCTCGGCCAGGTTCTTGGCGTGGTCGCCGACACGCTCTATCGCCTTGGCCACAAAGATCAGGTCGATGCTGGAAGAAATGGTGCGCGGGTCTTCCATCATGTAGGTGATGAGCTTGCGCAGCAGACCCGCAAATTCCTGGTCGATCTGGTCGTCTTGTTTGAGCACTTCCAGCGCCTTGGCGGTGTCCAGCCGCGCAAAGGCGTCGAGCGCTTTGCGCAGTTGTGCAATGGCCAGATCGGCTTCGAAGCTCAGATCAGACAGCGGCAGGCGCGTCGACATGCCAGTGCCGATGAGCCGGTGCACGATGCGAGCGATGCGCGCGGCTTCGTCACCCACGCGTTCCAGATTCGCGATGGTCCTGCTCACGGCGATGAGCAGCCGCAAGTCGCGCGCCGTGGGCTGACGCCGCGCGATGATGGCCGAGAGATCGCGGTCGATCTCGACTTCCATCTGGTTCACGCGCTCTTCTTGCGCCATCACGTGCGCCGCCGTGTCGGCGTTGAGTTGGGTCAAGGCGTGCAGTGCTTGCGAGACCTGCGACTCCACCAGCCCGCCCATCTCGAGCACGCGGCCTGAAATGCCACTCAGCTCAGAGTCAAACTGCGTCGACAGATGTTTATCGCTCATCCAAATCTCCCCGTGATGTAGTCCTCGGTGTCTTTCTTCTTGGGCTTCATGAACAACTCGCCCGTGGCGCCGAATTCCACCAAGTCGCCCAGGTACATGTAGGCGGTGTAGTCGCTGCAGCGCGCGGCCTGCTGCATGTTGTGGGTGACGATCATCACCGTGTAATCGCTCTTCAGTTCATGAATCAGCTCTTCAATCTTGCCGGTGGAAATGGGGTCCAGCGCAGAGCAAGGTTCATCCAGCAACAGCACCTCGGGCTTGATGGCGATGCCGCGGGCAATGCACAGCCGCTGCTGCTGGCCGCCCGAGAGGCTGGCGCCACTTTGATTGAGCTTGTCTTTGACCTCGCCCCACAGCGCCGACTTCTTCAGCGCCCATTCCACCCGTTCGTCCATCTCGACGCGCGGCAGCGCTTCAAACAGGCGCACCCCAAAGGCGATGTTGTCGTAGATGGACATGGGGAACGGCGTCGGCTTTTGAAAGACCATGCCGATCTTGGCGCGAATCAGCGTCACGTCGGTCTTGCTGGTGAGGATGTTTTCGCCGTCCAACGTGATGCTGCCCTGCGCGCGCTGTTCGGGGTAGAGCTCGAACATGCGGTTGAAGGTGCGCAGCAGCGTGCTCTTGCCACAACCCGAAGGCCCGATGAAGGCCGTGACCTTGCGCTCAGGAATGTCGATGTTGATGTGCTTCAAGGCATGAAAGCTGCCGTAGTAGAAATTCAAGTCTCGCACCGAGAGCTTGATCTTGGTGTCGGCGGGCATGTCAACGCGGGTGTCCATGGCCAGGCTTGCCTTATTGTTTGTTGCGGAAAAACACCCGCGCCAGGATGTTCAATACCAGCACGCCCATGGTGATCAGGAACACACCGGCCCAGGCCAGCGCCTTCCAGTTTTCATAGGGGCTCATGGCGAATTTGAAGATGGTCACCGGCAGGCTGGCCATAGGCTGGCTCAGATCCATTGACCAGAACTGGTTGGACAGCGCGGTGAAGAGCAGCGGCGCGGTTTCACCGGCAATGCGCGCCAGGGCCAGCAAGATGCCGGTGAGCACGCCGGCACGCGCGGCTTTCAAGGTCACCGACCAAATGACTTTCCACTTCGGTGTGCCCAGCGCATAGGCGGCTTCGCGCAGCGCGTTGGGAATCAGGCTGAGCATGTTCTCGGTCGTGCGGATGACCACGGGGATGACGATGAGCGACAGCGCCAGCACACCGGCCATGGCAGAAAAAGATCGCACACGCGCCACGATGACGGCGTAGATGAAGAGACCAATCACGATCGACGGCGCCGACAACAAGATGTCGTTGATGAAGCTGGTGACGTGCCCCAGCCACTTTTTCTTGCCGTATTCGGCCAGATAAACGCCACACATCACACCTATCGGCGTGCCCAGCAGCGTGGCCAGCGCCACCATGGTGATGGAGCCAAAGATGGCATTGGCCAGGCCGCCGGTTTCGGCTTGCGGCGGCGGTGTCATCTCAGTGAAGACAGCCAGCGACAAGCCGCCCAGGCCCAGGCGAAAGGTCTCAAACAGAATCCAGGCCAGCCAGAACAGGCCAAAGCCCATGGCCAACAAAGACAGCGTCAGCGCCACCGCGTTGATGCGTTTGCGCTTGTGGTGCATGCGCGTGCGCGCCGCATCCGCAGTTGAAAGGCCAAGGCTCATGTTCGCTGCCCTTCACCGCGCTGCAAACGTGCCAGCAGCAGCTTGGACAAGGCCAGCACACAAAAGGTGATGAAGAACAGAATCAGGCCCAGGTACATCAAAGAGGCTTGATGCAGGCCCGGGTTGGCCTCGGCAAATTCATTGGCGATGGCCGAAGTGATGCTATTGGCGGCTGCAAACAGCGACAAAGAATCCAACTGGTTGAAGTTGCCGATGACAAAGGTCACGGCCATGGTCTCGCCCAGCGCGCGCCCCAGGCCCAGCATGATGGCGCCTATCACACCACTCTTGGTGTAAGGCAGCACCACTTTCCACACCACTTCCCAGGTCGTGGAGCCCAGGCCGTAGGCCGATTCTTTGAGCAAGGCCGGCGTGGTTTCGAAGACATCGCGCATGACTGAGGCGATGAAAGGAATGACCATGATGGCCAGGATGATGCCGGCCGACAAAATGCCAATGCCCACTGGTGCGCCGCTGACCAAAGCGCCCAAGACAGGCACGCCGGAAAACAGTGCTTGCGCCGGCTGCTGCACATAGGTCGCCAGGATGGGCCCGAAGACCAGCAAACCCCACATGCCGTAGACGATGCTGGGCACGGCGGCCAGCAATTCCACCGCCACACCCAGCGGCCTGCGCAGCCAACTGGGCGCCAGTTCGGTGAGGAAGAGCGCGATGCCGAAGCTCACTGGCACGGCAATCAAGAGTGCAATGAAAGACGTGGCCAGCGTGCCGTAAATCATCACCAGGCCGCCGTACTTGTCTTCGACCGGGTCCCATTCGCTGCGCCACAAAAAGCTAAAGCCGTACTCGGCGATGGCAGGCCAGGCGGCCACCGTCAACGACAGGATGATGGCCGCCATCATGGCCAGCGTCAGCCAAGCGGCGCCATGCGCGGCCAGCGAGAAGACGGCGTCGCCCCAGGGGACACGGCGCGAGCGTGGCGGCGGGCGGTCTCCTGACGCCGTCAAGTCCATGGCTTTGTCGTGCGAGTAGGGTTGGGCAGGCAGTGTAGCGGCCACCTTGGCTCCTGTTCAGACCACGCCTTGGGGTAACCGTGCAACGGCCTACTTGATGGCCACCGCAGCGCCGCCGGCACCCTTGATCTCGCTCCACGAACGGCGCACCAGCGTCTTCACGGCGTCGGGCAAGGGCACGTATTCCAAGTCGGTGGCCATGGTGTCGCCGCCAGCAAAGGCCCAGTCGAAGAACTTCAGCGAGTGCGTGGCCTGCGCGGGCTTGTCTTGTGCCTTGTGCATCATGATGAAGGTAGCGCCGGTGATGGGCCAAGCGTCCTTGCCGGCCTGCTCGGTGAGGATTTGGTAGAAGCTCTTGGACCATTCAGCGCCTGCGGCGGCGGCCTTGAATGTGGTGTCGTCAGGGGCCACGTAGCTGCCAGCCTGGTTGCGCATCAGCACGTGGGCCATCTTGTTGGTCTTGGCGTACGAATATTCGACGTAGCCGATGGAGTTGGGCAGGCGCTGCACAAACGCCGCCACCCCTTCGTTGCCTTTGCCCCCGGCGCCGGTGGGCCACTTGACCGCTGTGCCTTCTCCTACCTTGGTCTTCCAGTCCGCGTTCACCTTGGACAGGTAGTTGGTGAAGATGAAGGTGGTGCCTGATCCGTCGGCGCGTTGTACCACTGCGATGGCAGCGTCGGGCAACGGCACGCCGGGGTTCAGAGCGGTCAAAGCAGGGTCGTTCCACTTGGCGATCTTGCCCAGGTAGATATCGCCCAGCATAGCGCCCGTCAGGCGCACCTGGCCCGGCGTGATGCCCTTGATGTTGAGCACAGGCACGACACCTCCGATGACGGTGGGAAACTGCATCAGCCCGTCCTTGGCCAGGTCTGCGTCGCTCAGCGGCATGTCAGAAGCGCCAAAGTCCACCGTCTTGCCGCGAATTTGGCGCAGACCTGCGCCTGAGCCCACCGACTGGTAGTTGATGCGCACGCCAGTGGCTTTGTTGTAGGCGTCGGCCCACTTTGAATACAGCGGCGCGGGGAAAGTGGCGCCAGCGCCAGTAACGTCCTGGGCCCGTGCGGCACCGCCGAGCAGGGTCAAGCTGGCCATCAAGGGAGCCAAGGCGGCCAAGACGGTGAAATGGGCAGTGCAACGTAATCTCATGACGTCAGCGCTTGAAGTGGGCGATGTCTGGACTCTATTCAGGCTTCGTGACACTCCCATGACACACGGCGAATTCACGCCGGGCGCTGTCGGGCTGGCACATCACCGTCACGCAAGAGTCATCAAGGCGCCCTAGCCTAACGCTGTCGAACCCACCTTCAACCCAGGAGTTCCAAGCATGACCGCGACGCACCTCAAAACCTGGCTGGCCACTGTGGCGCTGGCAACGCTGGCCGCTTGCGCCACCACACCTGCACCCGCGACCCTTGTTGACACAGTTGCCCGCACACCCGGTCTGTCGACACTGAGCAAGCTCATCAACGACGCCGGCTTGGCCGACACCTTGCGTTCAGCCGGACCCTTCACCGTGTTTGCCCCCAGCGACGAAGCCTTCAAGGCATTGCCGGCCAAAACACTGGCCGACTTGGCGGCCGACAAGGAACTGCTCAAGTCTGTGCTGAGCTATCACGTGTTGCCCGGCCACATGAATGCCGCCGAAGTCAAAAACGCCAGCCTCAAGTCGGTACAGGGCGCCAACCTGACGCTGGCCAAAGCGGGCAACTTCGTCACCGTGGAAGACGCGGTGGTGACGCAAGCCGACGTGGCCACCACCAACGGCGTGCTGCATATCATTGACAAGGTCTTGCTGCCGCCCAAGCGCTAGTCCGCTGAATCATTGAAATGGGCGGTGAGGGACACGTGAGACGGGATGCGATGCAAGGCGCAAAGCACAGCAATGCCCATAGGCATTGCGAGCATTTGCAACGCCGCAGGGCGCCCGTATCGCGTGGCCAGCATCACACCGATTTCAGTGATTCAGTGGACCGGGCGCAGGTGGCTGGTTCAGCCAGCCGCAGCCGCCGCCGCCATGCGCTCTGCGCACAGCTTGCCCAGTGCGCCATCACGCGCTTCGACCATCACCCGCAACACAGGCTCGGTGCCCGACGCGCGGATGAGCACGCGGCCGGCATCACCCAAGTCGCGTTCGGCCTGACCGCGCGCGCTGGCAAGGCCGGCGTTGCTCTTCCAGTCGCTGCCGTCGCGCAGGCGCACGTTGATCATGGTCTGCGGATACAGCGTCACACCTTCTAACAACGCATCGAGTGTGCCGCCGTTACGTCGCACCGCTTGCAGAATTTGCAGCGCGCTGACAATGCCGTCGCCCGTGGTGTGCCTGTCCAGCGCCAGCAAGTGGCCTGAACTCTCACCGCCCAGTTGCCAGCCGCGAGCGGCCAGCTCTTCCAGTACGTAGCGGTCGCCGACTTTGGCGCGCACCATGGCCACGCCCTTGCGTGCCAGCGCTTGTTCGATGGCGATGTTGGTCATCAAGGTGCCCACCACGCCGGCCACCGGGCGCTGTTGCGCCTGCCTGTCCATGGCCATGACGTAGAGCAGTTCGTCGCCGTTGAACAAGCGGCCCTGGGCGTCGACCATTTGCAGCCGGTCGGCGTCGCCGTCCAGCGCAATGCCGTAGTCGGCGCGATGCTCTGCCACCGCCGCCACCAGGGCTTGGGGCGCGGTGGCACCGACACCGGCGTTGATGTTGGTGCCGTCGGGCGTACAGCCAATCTTCACCACCGAGGCACCCAGCTCGTGGAAGACCGCAGGCGCCACGTGATAGGCCGCGCCGTGGGCACCGTCGACGACGATCTTCATGCCACGCAGCGACAGCGTGTGCGGCACCGTGCTCTTGCAAAATTCGATATAGCGCCCGCCCGCATCTTCCAGCCGTTTTGCGCGGCCCAGGCCTGCGGAGTCGACCCACTTCGGGGCATGCGTGAGCGCGGCTTCAACGTCGAGCTCCCACTCGTCGGACAGCTTCTCACCGCGCGCCGAAAAGAACTTGACGCCGTTGTCGGCAAACGGGTTGTGCGATGCGCTGATGACCACGCCCAGGTCCAGGCGCAAAGCGCGTGTCAGGTAGGCCACACCAGGGGTGGGCAGCGGGCCGGTGAGCAACACGTCAACACCCGCCGAAGCAAAGCCAGCCTCGAGCGCCGATTCAAGCATGTAGCCCGAAATGCGCGTGTCCTTGCCAATCAAGACCGACGGCTTGGGGGTCTGGCGGCGCAACACCTGGCCCACGGCATGGCCCAGGCGCAGCATGAAGTCGGGCGTGATGGGTGCGGTGCCCACGGTGCCGCGAATGCCGTCGGTGCCGAAATAGGTTCTGCTCATTGTTGGGTGCTCCTCTTGGCCTGGCATTTTCCGGCCGGTGTTGCGCGCCTATGGCCCGCCGCAAGTCTTGTTTTGCGCATTTGTTGGGCCTCAGGGCGGCGCAGTGTCACCCGCCAGGTGGCCGTCGGCTGCCGCCTGCCAGACCTTGAGTGCGTCCACGGTGGCGGCCACATCGTGCACACGCACGATGTGGGCACCGCGCGCCACCGCCGCCAGCGCGGCGGCCACGCTGGCGGCTTGGCGTTCTTGCACCGCGCGTCCGGTGATCAAACCCAGCGTGCCTTTGCGCGACCAGCCCACCAACAGCGGCCTGCCCAGCGCCAGCAGTTCTGTTTGGCGCGACAGCAGGGTCAGGTTGTGTGTGGCAGTCTTGGCAAAACCGATGCCGGGGTCGAGCACCACCCGTTCTGGTGTTAGGCCGGCTTGCACCACCTCTTGCAATCGCTGGGCCAGGAACTGGCTGACTTCGGCTACCACGTCGCCGTAGTGCGCGTGCTGGGCCATGTCGGCGGGTTCACCGCGCATGTGCATCAGGCACACCCCAGCGCTGGGGTGGGCTGCCAGGCAAGCCAAGGCACCAGGGCGGCGCAAGGCGCGCACGTCGTTGATGATGTCCACGCCCAAGGCCAGCGCGGCCCGCATGACCTGCGGCTGACTGCTGTCCACCGACACAGGCACGCCCAGGCGCAGCGCGTGTTGGATGACGGGAAGCACACGCGCCAACTCTTCGTCTGGCGTGGGCGGCAGGGCACCCGGGCGCGTGGACTCGCCGCCAATGTCGAGCATGTCAGCGCCCTCGGCCACCAGCCGATCACAGTAGCGCAAGGCTTGCTCGGGGCTGGCCAAAACACCGCCGTCGGAGAAAGAATCCGGCGTGACATTGACGATGCCCATGACACGTGGCCGCGTCAGGTCAATGCGAAATCGGGTGGTCTGCCAGAACATGCGGTGGGCCCAATGACTGACGGGGCCGCAGCCCCGTCAATGTGTGGCCGTGCCTGGTTGGATCAGGCAGCAGCAGGCGCGCTGTCGCTGGCCACAGGCGCAGCCGCACCCGCAGCTTTGCTGGCCGACGGTGTCCAGTCCTTGGGCGGGCGCGGTGGCTTGCCGCCCATGATGTCGTCGATCTGCTCGGCGTCTATGGTTTCCCATTCCAACAGTGCGCTGGCCATGGCGTGCATCTTGTCTTTGTTGTCCTCGATGAGCTTGCGCGCAATGATGTATTGCTCGTCGATGATGCGGCGGATGACACCGTCGACCTTGCGCATGGTCTCTTCGCTCATGTTGGTGGTCTTGGTGATCGAGCGGCCCAGGAAGACTTCGCCTTCGTTGTCGGCATAGACCATGGGGCCCAACTCATCGGTCATGCCGTAGCGCGTGACCATGTCGCGGGCAATGGCCGTGGCGCGCTCGAAGTCATTGGAGGCGCCGGTGGTCATCTGGTTCATGAACACTTCTTCGGCAATGCGGCCACCAAACAGCACGCTGATGGTCGACAGCATGCGCTCCTTGTCCAGGCTGTAGCGGTCGCCTTCGGGCAACTGCATGGTCACGCCCAGCGCGCGGCCACGCGGAATCACGGTCACCTTGTGCACGGGATCGGTCTTGGGCATCAGGCGCGCCACCAGGGCGTGGCCGGCCTCGTGATAGGCCGTGTTCTTGCGCTCTTCTTCGGGCATCACCATGGACCGCCTCTCGGGGCCCATCATGATCTTGTCCTTGGCCTTTTCGAAGTCGACCATCTCCACCACGCGGCCGTTGCGTCGCGCCGCAAACAGCGCCGCTTCATTGACCAGATTGGCCAGGTCGGCACCGCTGAAACCGGGCGTGCCACGGGCCAGGATGTCGGCGCGGATGTCTTGGCCCACCGGCACTTTGCGCATGTGCACGTTGAGGATCTGCTCACGCCCGCGCACGTCGGGCAGCGTGACGTAAACCTGGCGGTCAAAACGGCCCGGGCGCAGCAGCGCGGGGTCAAGAATGTCGGGCCGGTTGGTGGCGGCCATGACGATGACACCCAGGTTGGTCTCAAAGCCGTCCATCTCCACCAGCATCTGGTTCAGGGTCTGCTCACGTTCGTCGTTGCCACCGCCCAGGCCGGCGCCACGGTGGCGGCCGACGGCGTCGATTTCGTCGATGAAGATAATGCAGGGCGCGCTCTTCTTGGCCTGTTCGAACATGTCGCGCACACGCGCCGCGCCCACGCCAACAAACATCTCCACAAAGTCAGAGCCGCTGATGCTGAAAAACGGCACCTTGGCCTCACCGGCAATGGCCTTGGCCAGCAGGGTCTTGCCGGTGCC
>JANNEX010000054.1:0-8921 GCA_031379155.1 Rubrivivax sp. | reverse complement strand
GGCGCTGGCGCTGCGGCGCACGCGCTTGAACAAACGGCTGCGCGTGGCTGGTGAAGCGGGCGAGCCCAGCGTGGCCGGGTCGGCAGGCAAAGCCGACAGCAAGGGCAGCCAGTCACCCGTTTGCAGTTCAGGCGCGGCTTGCAATTCTGGCAAGGCTGTCATGGCGGTGGCATTCGATGGGGTCTCAGCCATGGTTGGCCTCCAGGCGCTGGCGCAACTGCAACAGCGCGCGGCGTATGAGTGACTTCACACTGCCCAGGGGCATGTCTTGTTGCTCGGCAATTTCTTCGTGCGTGAGGCCGCGAAAAAAGGCCAGCGAGACGAGTTGTCTTTCACGTGCCGTCAAGGCCAACAGCGCTGCCTGCAAGTGCTCGGCGCCGCGTGTGGCGTGCAACAAGTCCTGCGGTGGCGGCGCGGTGTGGCTGTGTTCAACCAGCGTGTCGTCAGGCGGCAATTCGTCGTGCACAAAACGCTGTTCGCGGCGCAGCGCGTCGATGGCGCGTGAACGTGCCATGGCCAGCAGCCAGGTCAGCGGCCGGCCGCGTGCGGCGTCAAAGCGCGGCGCCTGGCGCCAGACTTGCCAAAAGGTGTCTTCCACCACTTCTTCGGCCAGGGCGCGGCGCTGCGTGATGCGCAGCACCAGGCCATGCACACGCGCACTGGTGGCGGCATACAGCGCTTCCAGGGCGCGTGCATCCTGGTGCACGACGCGGCCAATCAGGGCGGCCATTTGCACGTCGTCCAGGCCGGGCGCGGCGCTGCTGATCGATACGGGCCCGATTTCAGTCAGCGCGGGCCCGTCATCGGCTGCATCGACATCGGCGTCCCAGTCTTGCGCTGACGCGTAGCTATCGAGCGCATCGTCGGCGTCCAGCAGCAGCCCAGGCCTGGTGCCTGGCAAGACCAATACGGCGGCTGCGGGACTTTCGGTCATGGCTTCCCTCGTCTGCAACACAGGCGGCGCGCGGCGCCTGGGCATTGACAACGCACGCAGCATACGCAGCAAGTCGCCGGCTGGATGCAATGGCGCGGCCAGGGTTTTCTCGGGGGTGCGGGCTTGCAGGGCGGCTTGCATGACCCATTCCTACGGCGCCGCCCGGGTTTCGGATGCGGCGCTGTGAGGAAAAGCTATCGTGAGCGACCGATGTGCATGCCCCACGCTCACCCCTTCTCGCCCAGCGCCTTGCGCGGGCTGTGCCTGGCTCTGGCACTGCTGGCTTTGCCGGCGGCGCAAGCTGCGCCTTTGTCGGCGCGCCAGCAGTCGGCGCTGGACGCCGCCGTCATCGCCCATGACGCAGGTCAGCACGTGGCTGCGCGCCAGGCGTTTGAAGCCTTGTCGCGCCAAGGCGTGGCGGCGGCCGACTACAACCTGGCGGTGATGCACCTGTCGCGCCAGATACCCAACGCCAGCCGCCAGCGTGGCCAGCAGTTGTTGACACGCGCCGCACGCCGTGGCTTTGTCACCGCGCAGTTGATGCTGGGCCGTGTGCTTGAAAGTGGAGAGTTAGGCCGGCGTGACCTGGTCCAGGCGCACCAGTGGTACGACAGGGCCGCCCAAGCCGGCAGCGTGGAAGCGCAAGTCGCCATGGGCACCGCCTTCTACCTGGGCCGGGGCCGCGCCAAAGACCCCGTGCAAGCCGCGCGCTGGTTTCGTGAAGGCGCCAAGGGCGGCGACGTGGGCGCCATGTATTTGCTGGCCTCGATGTACGAACAAGGCGACGGTGTTGCGCGTGACCTGCGACTGGCGCGTTACTGGTACGACATTGCCGCACGCCAGGGTGACGAAGCCGCGCCGGCCAAGGTCAAGGAGCTGGATGCGCTTGCCGCAAGCACTGCCGCGACCACCGCCACTACAAGACCACCTTGACCATGGGGTGGGTGCTCAGCGTGCGGTAAAGCTCGTCGAGTTGCTCGCGGCTGGTGGCGGTGACGGTCAGCGTCAGGCCCAGGTATTTGCCGCCCTTGCTGGGCCGGCGCTCGATGCTGCCGTGCTCAAAGCCCGGGTCAAATTGCCTGGCGACACACACCATGGCGGCTTCAAAACCTTCCACATGCGCGCCCATCACCTTGATGGGAAAAGCGCTGGGGTAGTCGATCAGGCTGTGTTCGGGCGATACAGGCGATACAGGCGGGATAGGCGCGGCCATGTCTGCGTCCGCCCTCAAATCGACATCGCCTGCTTGGCGCGTTGATAGGCCTCAAACAGCCGCGCATACACCGGCCCTGGCTTGCCACGCAGCGCACCGTGACCCACCTCTTCACCGTCGATGCGCGTCACCGGCAGGATCTCTTTGGTGGCTGAACTCAGCAGCACCTCATCAGCGCCACGCACATCGGCCTCGGTGATGGGGCGCAGGTTGTAGGCCACGCCGCAGTCTTCGCACAGTTCACGCAGCAGCTCAACGCGTATGCCTTCGAGCACCAGATCGCTCTTGGGTGGGCCCAGCAGTGCGCCTTCGTGCACGATCCAGACATTGCTGGCCGCCGCTTCGGTGAGGTGGCCGTCGCGGAACATGATGGTTTCCAGCGCGCCGTGGTCGGCCGACATCTGGCGCGCCAGCACGTTGCCCAGCAGGCTGGTGCTTTTGATGTCACCGCGCTCCCAGCGAAAGTCGCGCGCGGTGGTGCAAGCCACGCCTGCGTGGCGCTGCTCTGCGCTGGCGGCCTTGAGCGGGTTGCTCATCATGAACACCGTGGGCGTGACGTTGGCCGGCATGACATGGTCACGCGGCGCCACGCCGCGCGTGACCTGGATATAGACCACCTGGTCTTCTTCAGGCCGCGCGGCGATGAGTTGGCGGCAGCGCGCCAGCCACTCGTCGCGTGTGGCCGGCTGAGGTATGCGCAGCTTGCTCAGGCTGCGGTTCAGGCGCGCCAGGTGCTCGTCAAAACGAAAGAGCTTGCGGCCATAGACCGGCGCCACTTCGTAGATGCCGTCGCCAAAGATGAAGCCGCGATCAAGCACGGGGATGCGGGCTTCTGACAGAGGCATGAAGCTGCCGTTGAGGAAGCAGAGGTTGTCGGTCATGGTGCAAGTCCGGGAGCGTGCGTGAGCACGGCGACATCGTACAGCGCGTGGTTTTGGCGGGCTTGATGTCTGTGCCGACGTCTGCGCTGGCTTCGGCCTACTTGATCCACAGCCGCACGGCGTCCCAGCTGCGGCCAAAGAAGCCAGCCAGTGCCACCGGCTCCAGCACCACCAGCGGCCGGCTGGTAATGGCGCTGCCCGCGGCGGTGGTGATCTTCACCTGCCCCACACTTTGATTCAGGGTTAGGGGTGCCAGCAGCGGGTCGCTGCGCTCCACCGTGGTCTTGATCTTGTCGCCTTCGCCCTTGGGCACGGTGACGACCAGGCCGCCTTGCACGCCCAGCTTGACCTCGGGCTTGTCGCCCTTCCACACGCGCACGGTGGCCAGGGCTTTGCCGGTCTCGAACAGGCGCACAGCGTCCCAGGCCGACCAACCCCAGTTGAGCAGCTTCTGGCTTTCAGACGCGCGCGCTTCTTTGGACGCGGTGCCCATGACCACGCTGAGCAAGCGCCGCTTGCCTGCCGGTGTGTCGCGCACCGCGCTGGCTACTAAACAATAGCCGGCAGCGTCGGTGAAGCCGGTTTTCATGCCGTCCACCGTGGCGTCACGGCCCAGCAGCATGTTGCGGTTGTCCTGCTGGATGTTGTTAAAGGTGTACTGGCGGATGCTGTAGAGGGCGTAGTGCTCGGGGTGCTCGTTGATGATGTGGGCGGCAATCACCGCCACGTCGCGTGCGCTGCCGTAGTGGCCGGCTTCGGTCAAGCCGGTGACGTTTTTGAACTGCGTGTTCTTCAGGCCCCAGGCCTGGCCCTGGCGGTTCATCATGGCGACGAAGTTTTCCACCGTGCCGCCCACGGCTTCGGCCAGCACCACCGACGCGTCGTTGCCACTTTGCACAATCATGCCGCGCAGCAGTTCACTCACTTTGGGCGTCATGGTGGTGTCGACAAACATCACTGACGGGTCACCCTTGCGTTCGTCCCAGGCGCGTTTGGAGACCGGCAGCGTCTGCTCCAGGCTGAGCTTTTTGTCGCGCAGCGCGTTGAAGGCGAGGTAGGCCGTCATCAACTTGGTCAGCGACGCAGGTTCGGCCTGTGCGTCGGCTTCGCGCTCGGCCAGCACTTGGCCGCTGGCCAGATCTATCAGGTAGTACTGGCGCGCGGCGACTTCGGGCGGCTGAGGAACCTGGGCCAAGGCGAAGGCGGTGAAGCCGCTCAACACGAAAGTTAGCACGAGAGTTCGCAAGGACGTTAACACTGGGGTCAGCAAGAATTTCATGGTCACAGGTTCAGGCGGCAGGGCGGGATGCCCAGGCGCCAAGGATGATGTGTTTGAGCACGGTCAACTGACCGTGGAAGAAGTGTGTGGCGCCGGGCACAACCGTAACGGGTAGCGACTGCGGGCGCGCCCAGTCAAACACCGCTTGCAGTGCCACGACTTCGTCTTTTTCGCCGTGGATGACAAGGCTGTCGGCAGGCACCGCTGCCACGTCGAAGTTTTCAACGGCCGGGCCCACCAGCACGACACGTTCTGCTGGCGTGGCGATGCCGCTGAGGCGCTTTGCGGCTTGTGAAGCGACGTAGCCGCCAAAAGAAAAACCACCCAGCACCAGCGGCTGGCTTTCAAGGCGGTGCGCGGCGATGACGGCCAGCGCGTCGTCCACCTCACCCCGGCCTTCGTCCCATCTGCCTTGCGACTGGCCGATGCCGCGAAAGTTAAAGCGCACGCTGGCGTAGCCCAGTTGCGCAAAGGCCCGCGCCATGGTCTGCACGACCTTGTTGTCCAGCGTGCCACCAAACAGCGGGTGCGGGTGGCACAACACGGCCACACCGCGCGGGGCTGTGGCGGGGCTGTCGATGGCACATTCCAGCGCGCCTGCTGGCCCGGCGACCGCACTGCGCTGCGTGCTGGCGTTCATTTGCCGACTGTGGGCGCCAGCAGCAGGCGCTGCACCACTTCACCCTTGCCCAGATGGCTGTCGACGATCTCGTCAATGTCGTGCTGGTCGACATAGGTGTACCAGGTCTCTTCAGGGTAGACCACGATCACCGGCCCACCGGCGCAGCGGTCCAGACAGCCGGCGCGGTTGACGCGCACACCGCCAGGGCCGGCCAAGCCGGCCTTCTTGACACGCGACTTGCAGTGATCAAACCCCTCTTGCGCGCCTTGGCCCAGGCAGCAGGCTTCGCCGTTGGTCCTTTCGTTGAGACAAAAGAACACATGGTGCTTGTAGTAACTCATGGGCGGGATTGTAGGGAGGGGCTCAACGCTGAACGCCCAGGCGCGACAGCATCCAGCCCATGGCGGCATAGGGCCACAGCCACCCTATCCACTGCGCCAGGCCGTGGAAGCGCACGAAGCGCCCCTGCTCCCAGGCTTGCAGGCTCTGCGCGAAGTAAGGGTCGGATGGCGCTTGCGCCACTCCCACCACCAGGGCCGTTAGCGCCACCAACCCCAGCCCGGCCACCAAGCGCCGCGGCAAGGGTGCCAGCAGCAGCGCCAGCACCAGGCCCAGCACCAAGCCCGGCCCTGAACGTGGCCCCAACCAAGCCAGCGCGTGCTGTGGCCCGAAGTTGAGCAGCGCCGACAGGCTCATGCCCAGCAGCGCCATGGCCCCTGCGCCCAGGGCCATGACGGCACGCCGCCAGCCAGCGGCCATCACCGAATAGGCCACCAGGCAGGGTGCCAGCAGGCCCATGGCGATGATCAACACTTCGCTCAAGGGGCGCAGTGGCGCGGTCGGTGTTTCAGGCCCCGGCGCTGTCAGCAAGGCCAGTACCGACGCGGCCCAGGGCACACCGTCAAGGGCCATCACGGCCCCTTCGCGCAGCCGCTCGCCGACCTGGCCCAGGCCCAGCGGCACGGGCGCAGGGAACAGCAGGCCCAGTGGCCACAGCACCAGCAGCGCCAGCGCAAAAGCCGCGTCGCCGGCAAACCAGCGTGCGCGCAGGCGGTTCCAGCTGTCCACCCAGCCCAAGGCGTGCACCCCCAGGGCCAACAAGGCGCCGGCCATGGCGCCCAGAATGTTCATGGCCAGGTCTTCACGCGCAGGCACACGCCCGGGCACAAACTGTTGCAGCGTTTCGCAAGTCAGCGACAGTGCGCTGGCCAGCAGCAAGGTCAGCACCACAGCAGGCCCTGTGCGCCAGCCGCTGCGCCGCGCCGCCACCGTCAACAAGCCGCCCATGGGCAGGTAGCCCAAGAGGTTGGAGACGATGTCAAAGGGCGATTGGTGCTGGGCGCTGGGCAGCCAGAGCAGCGCCGTCAGCTTCTGGCCTGGTGGCCAGCGCCAGCCTTCAAACGGATACAGGCTGGCATAAACGATGAGCGCGGCGTAAACCAGCACCAGCCACACGGCTGAGCTGAGGTGCCGTGCTGCGGGCATGCTCAAAAGGGCTTGACCACCACCAGCACCACCGTGGCGGCGAAGATCAGCACCGACGCTTCATTGAAGACGCGGTACCAGCGGTGGCTGCGGCGGTTCTTGAGCTGCTCGAAGTCGCGCAGCAGTGCGCGGCACACGTGGTGGTAGCCCACGGCAGCCAGCACCAGCACCAGCTTGGCGTGCAGCCAGCCCTGGCCACGGCCCACGCCGTAGCCCAGCCACAGCCAGGCGCCCAGCAGCAGGGCGGGCACCATCAACAGGCCGGCAAAGCGGTAGAGCTTGCGCGCCATGAGCAGCAGGCGTTCGCGCTCGGCGTGGCTGTCGACACCTACCTGGGCCAGATTGACGAACAGGCGCGGCAGGTAAAAGAGGCCGGCAAACCAGCTTGCCACGAAGATGATGTGAAAGGCCTTGACCCACAAGACGGCGCTGCTCATGGCGGCATTATCGGCGGCGGGCTTGCGGCAAAAAAAAGAGCCCCGGCAACGAGGCCGGGGCCGGTAAGCCTTATCGCTGTCATCACGCTAAGGCACCTGCTCAGGGAGGAAAAGCAGGGAACAACAACCTCGCGGCTATCATTCACTGATCACTTTAGCAGATAGAAATTCACTGCGCTACGTCCGTTTTCACCCATAGCGCTATCGATTGCAGGGGCAGCCAGGAGTTGACCGTGATAAACCCCCCACCGTTCCCGCCGCCGTTTCCTGTTAGCCGCCCCCGCAGGCTGCGCCGCGACGCCTTCACCCGGGCCCTGGTTCGAGAAACGCGGCTGGCGCCGCAAGACCTGATCCTGCCCGTTTTTCTGCTCGACGGGCACGGCCAAGCCCAAGACGTGGCCAGCATGCCCGGCGTGCAGCGGCGCAGCGTGGACGGCCTGTTTGCGCTGGCCGAACAGTGCTTGAGTCTGGGTGTGCCTGTGATGGCGCTGTTCCCGGTCATAGCCCCCGCACTCAAGACCCCCGACGGCCGCGAAGCCCTCAACCCCGAAGGCCTGGTGCCACGTGCCCTGCGCGAGCTGAAAAAGCGCTTCCCAGAACTGGGCCTGCTGACCGACGTGGCGCTCGACCCCTACACCAGCCACGGCCAAGACGGCTTGCTGGACGACACGGGCTACATCATCAACGACAGCACCGTGACTGTCCTGACCCAGCAAGCGCTGGTGCAAGCGCAGGCCGGTGTCGACATCGTGGCCCCCAGCGACATGATGGACGGCAGGATAGGCGCCATTCGCCAGGCGCTGGAAGCGCAGGGCAGCGTTCACACGCGCATCATGGCCTACAGCGCCAAGTACGCCAGTGCCTTTTACGGCCCCTTTCGCGACGCCGTGGGCAGCATGGGCAACCTGGGCAAAAGCGACAAGAAGGCCTACCAGATGGACCCTGGCAACAGCGACGAAGCGCTGCGCGAAGTGGCGCTGGACATTGCCGAAGGCGCCGACATGGTGATGGTCAAACCCGGCATGCCTTACCTGGACATCGTGCGGCGCGTGAAAGATGCGTTCCGCATGCCCACCTTTGCCTATCAGGTGAGTGGTGAGTACTCGATGATCAAGGCGGCGGCGGCCAACGGCTGGCTCGACCACGACGCCGTCATGATGGAAGCGCTGCAAGCCTTCAAGCGCGCCGGGGCTGATGGTGTGCTGAGCTACTTTGCCCTGGATGCGGCGCGTCTTCTCAGAAGCCAGTGATGGGTGCCGCGCTGCGCGTGTTTCACATCCAGGGTGACCAGTGTTTCGAACTGAAGGCCGTGCCTGCGGTCCTTCCAGACACACTGCCCGATGCGCTGCCCGCTGCGCTGCCCGAGCAAGGCTTCCTGTGGCTGGGTTGCACACGCAGCGAATTCGAAGCCCGAACGCCGCGCCTGCAAGCCGCGCTGCAAGCCTGGACCGGTGGCCAGCTGGTCGACCTGCACATCAGCGACTTGCTCAACACACAACTGCCCAGCCACTACGACTACACCTCGTGGTACGACCTGATGGTGTTTCGCCGCCTGGCCGCAGGGGCTGGCAACGGCCCGCCCGCGCCTGACGACACGCAAGCCACGGCGGCGTCGGCGCGCAAGGCGCTGGCCTCCATCGACACCAGCCCGGTGGGCTTTGCGGTGTTTGACCGCGTGCTGCTCACCGTGCACCCCAGCGACTGCGCGGTGCGCGATTTTTTCGCGCAGCGCCTGCTGGGCCTGGGCGCGGCAGGTGAGTTGCGCGGTGCCACGCGCCAGCCCGCCAGCCCGGCCGACTTGATGCTGCGCATGGTCAACCACATGGTCGACAGCTACCTGGACCTGCGCCGCCTGCTCACCAAGCAGTTGAGCTACCTTCAGCAGCAGCTGCTCGATCCGAAAAGCCAGTTCAACGACTGGCAGATGCTGCTGGACTCACGCAACGCGCTGCACATGCTGGAAGACAGCTGCGAAGACCAGCGCAGCGCCGTGCAGGAGTGGATAGACGCACTCGACGAATGGCCTGATGAGGCCGACGCGCCAGCGCGCCGTGAACGTGAACTGCTGCG
>JANNEX010000037.1:0-1835 GCA_031379155.1 Rubrivivax sp. | reverse complement strand
CACGACCCCACCATAGGCCGCGACGTGGCCATCAAGTTCTTGCACGCGTCGCTGTCTGAAGACGAAGAATGCCGCACGCGCTTTGTGCGTGAAGCACGCGCGGCGGGTGCGCTGTCGCACCCCAACATCGTGGTCGTGCATGACGTGGGCGAGCTCGAAGGCCGGCCCTTCATGGCGATGGAGTTGCTGGAAGGCCAGTCGCTGGCTGAAGTGCTGCAAGCCCAGCCCACGCTGTCCATCCGCGACGTGCTGACCCTGGGCATGCAACTGGCGCGCGCGCTGGAATACGCACACGCGCGCGGCATCGTGCACCGCGACATCAAGCCCGGCAACATCATGCTGCTGGCCGACAAGAGCGCCATGAAGGTCACCGACTTCGGCATCGCGCACATTGAAGACGCCAGCATGCAGCAGCAAACGCTTGTCGGCGCGGTGCTGGGCACGCCGCAGTACATGTCGCCCGAGCAAACGCGCGGCGAAAAACTCGACGGGCGCTCTGACCTGTTCTCGGCCGGCATCGTGCTCTACCAGGCGCTGACGGGCGAGCGCCCCTTCAAGGGCGACAACATGGTGGTGGTGGCGCAGCAGATTGCCAACAGCGAGCCGCCGCCCATCAACACGCGCCGCCCCGACACACCCGCCGCGCTGCGCCGTGTCGTTGAACGTTGCCTGGCCAAGCAGCCTGAGCAGCGCTATGCCTCGGGCACTGAGGTGGCCAATGCGCTGCGCAAGGTCTACGACGAGTTGGAGGCGGCCGAGGCTGAAAAGAACAAGCCGCGCATCCTGCCGCTGCGCTTGAAATGGGCGCTGATGATGGCCGCGCTGGTGGCCTTGGTCATGGGCATCACCACGGCGGTGATTTCGCAGCGCCAGTACAGCGCCCTCATGGCCCAGGCCAGCGACTACGGCGCCGCGCTGACCCGTTTCATCGCCGCACAAAACGCCGCCGCCGTGCTGGGCGAAGAGTGGGAAGTGGTCGACATCGCCGTGCAAGAGACCATGAAGACGCGCAACTTCGAGCGCATCACGGTGATTGACAGTGCGGGTGTGGTGCGTGCCTCCACCGTGCCCGGCCTGGCCGGCCAGCCCTACAAACCGGCGGCGGCGCAGGCCCTGGCCAGCCTGGCCGGTGGTGTCAGCGCCAGCCGCTACCAGGCCGCCGGTGCACCGGTGCTGGGTTTTGAAGCGCCGGTGATGTACCGCGACCGCCAGGTCGGCCGTGTCGCGCTGGGCGTGCTCGAAGGCCCGCTGAGTGAGGTGGCGCGGCTGTCCATCACGCTCATGGTGGTGCTCGCCCTGGTCACCGTGGCCGCTGTGGCACTGGCCATGTTTTTTGTCGCCAACTGGTTTGCGCGGCCCATCCAGCTGGTGGTGGATTCGATGGGCGAATTGGCCATGGGCCATTACGGCCACCGCATTGCCGAAAAACGGCGCGACGAATTCGGCCAGCTCTTCGCCGCCTTTGACCAACTGGCTGGCGCACTGCAGCAGCGTGAACAGGGCGGCGCGCAAGCCACACCG
Source organism: Rubrivivax sp. (assembly GCA_031379155.1). Lineage (GTDB taxonomy): Bacteria > Pseudomonadota > Gammaproteobacteria > Burkholderiales > Burkholderiaceae_C > Rubrivivax. The sequence goes on along the minus strand of JANNEX010000037.1, from coordinate 314 downwards.
CCGCCAGGGCGCAGCGAAAAGCCCTGACGCTTGCCCATGCGCACCTGGCCGCCGCCACGTCGCCAGCCTTGGGTCTGCGGTCTGGGGCTGCTTTTATGCGCGGCAGGCTGCGCCACAGTGCCCGGACCGGCGGCTGACACGCCCCCAACGGCGCCCACGGCAGCGGCGCCCAGCCCAGACGCCTACCCGGCCCCGCGCCCGGGCGCGCTGGGCCGTGTGGCCGGCGCCCACGCATCCTTGCTGGTGTACGTGGCGGCCCAGGGCGACAGCTTCAGCGCCATCGCGCAGCGCTTTGTCGGCGACGCCAGCCGCGC